>JBGPHU010000032.1:0-21174 GCA_041484545.1 Candidatus Eiseniibacteriota bacterium
CGGTGTAGGCGTACACCAGATTGCAGAGCGCCATGTAGCCCGTGAACTGCGTCGCCGCCACCGCCGGCGTCGTGACGTCCATGAAGATCGCCGTGCCCACCCCGAACATCAGCCCCTGGAAGACCGCGTAGGCCGACGTCAGGCCCCAGAACAGAGCGACGAGCTCGTGCGGCGGGATGGGACGGCCGGGGGCTTGCGGACTGATGGGCATGATCCAGCCGAACCGGTGCATCGCGATCGCCATGGCAAAGGTCGGGAGCGTCGTGCCCGCGATGAATACCGCGAGCGTGCGGCGGCGCCCGAAGCGGTCGGAGAGCCATCCGCCGAGAATGCAGAACCCGGCCGAGAGCGCCGTGCTCGCGAGACCGAGCATCCCGATCCGCCGGTCGGTGAGCCCCAGCTCCACGGCGAGGTTCGACTGGAGCGCGAGCGAGAGCGCGTAGGCGCCCATGGGGGGAAGCGCCAGCACGATCGCGACCGACGCGTCGCGGCTCCCCAGAAACGCGCGCCCCGTGTTGCGCACGAACCGGCCCAGCTCCCGCGCCACCACCGTGAGGCGCGATCCCTCCCCCATAAGTCGCGGAGGTCCGGGCGGCTCGCGCATGGGCGCGGGCACGAGCAGCGTGACGAGCGCGATCAGGCCCGCTACGAAGAGGAACGTGGCCTTGAACCCGATCAGCGGCGTGAGGAGGAGCACGCCGGAGCCGCCGAGCGCGTTCCCGATGTACTGCCCCCCGAACATGAGGCCGTTCGCCAAGCCCCGCTCATCGGCGCGAAGAACGTTCACGGCGAGCGAGTCGATGGCGACGTCCTGCGTCGCGGCGAATATATTGTGGACGAACACGATCGCCGTGAAGAGCCCGAGCCGCGTCGTGAAACTGACGGGCATGGCGGCGAGGATGGTGACGACCATCATGCCCTGCGTAAGAAGAATCCACATCCGCCGCCGTCCCCATCGGTCGATCGATAGGACGTCGACGAAGGGGCCGAACGCCCACTTCACGGCCCACGGGAGATAGAGCACACCGATGAATCCACCGATGGCCGCGGGGGAGAGACCCTGACGCCGCATCTGCGTGGCGACCGCGGTCGCGGTGAATCCCGCCGGGATGCCTTCGGTGAGGTAGAGGAGAAAGAAAGCGGCCAGACGCCCGCGGCGCGACGCCAGGAGATTGGGTAATTGCATCGCGGTACCGTGCGGGCGGCCCACGGCGAAGTCAAGGGATCCGCCCCGCTTGCGGCGCGATTTTCGAACAGGCAATCCCAGGCTCCCGACCTATAATGCAATTCATCCGACCCTGAAACCCTGAGGTCTGACCCCGATGCCTTTACAAGATTTCCATCCCACCGTCCGCCGCTGGTTCACCGAGCGGATCGGCACGCCCTCGCCTCCGCGAATCTCGCCCCAGGCGAGGCGGCGCGTTCTCGTGGCCTGACCTTCGATTGGGAATCCTCTTCGGGGTCCTCGCGGCGGCCTTCTGGGGCGTCGGCGATTTCTTCATCACGCTCCTGACGCGGCGCATCGGGACGCGATGGGCGCTTCTCTCGATCCAGGCGCTCAGCCTCGCGGCCTGGTTCCTTCTTCTTCTCGGCGGGGCCAAGCCGGCCGCGGTGACCGCCCCACTCTGGGGCATCCTCTTCGCCACGGCGGTGTGCCACGTGCTCGGACTCGCCTTCGTCTACCGCGCTTTCGAGATCGGAAACCTCGCCATCGTCTCTCCGATCTCTTCCGCGTTTGCCATCGTCACCGCGATTCTTTCGCTCTTGTCCGGGGAGCGGCCCCCCGCCCTCGTCCTGGCGGGTTCTCTCCTCCTGATGGCGGGCGTGGCGCTCGCCACCCGCGCCCCATCCTCCGGGCAGGCTCCGGCCGCATCGCTCCGCGGAGTTCCCGAAGCGCTCGCCAGCGCGGTCGCGTTCGGCACCATGTTCTGGCTGTTCTATTTCTACATCCAGCCCAAGCTCGGCTACACGCTGCCGCTCGTATCGCTCAAGACCCTGGCGGTGTGCGGCTCGGCCCTCGCGCTCGTACGCTCGCGGCGCGCGGAGGAGTCGGGCGCGTTGAAGGCGGCTCCAACGGTCGTGCTCCTGGCGATCGCCGCCGCCGCGGCCGACACGGCGGCCTGGTTGGCCTATATCGAGGGCACGCACACGGCCTACGCCACCGTGGTCACGGCGCTTGCCTCGCTATTCAGCGCGGTGACGGTCCTGCTCGCATGGCGATTCTTCCGGGAACGGCTCGCGGTCCATCAGTGGATCGGCATCGGGGTGATTCTGGCGGGAATTCTTCTCGTCAATATCTAGACTCAGGCCGCGGTCTTGCCCAGCGCGGCGCTGCCGGCGGGCTTCCCGTTCTCGGGCACCTTGGCCCGCGGGAGTCTCACCGTGAACTTCGCTCCCCTCCCCTGGCCCTCGCTCTCGGCCTGGATGCTCCCTCCGTGCGCGATCGCGATCGCGTTCGCCTTGGCGAGATTGAGGGCCGATCCGGACCGGTGGTGGAGCGAGTCCGCGATGGTGAAGGGTTTGAGGATCTCTTCGGCCAGCTCCGGCGCGAACCCTGCTCCGCGATCCTCGACGCTGAGACGGACTTCGTCCGTAGAGGCTTCGCACCGGATCGAAATATGGGGTTCCTCGGATGAGAACCGGACCGCGTTGTCGAGGAGGATGCGAACGATCTCGGTCAGGTCCGCCGGGCTGCCGCGAACGAGGCACGGCTCGGCCGGAAGGATGATGTTCAGGTGAGCCTTGGAATCCTGAAGCCCCGGCACCTGCTGCTGCGCCGCGTGCACCAGGGTCGCCACCGCGGAGGCCTCATCGGAGACGGCCGGCGCCCCGACGATCCAGGCTCTGTACGTGAGCGCCGTCTCGATGAAGCGCTTCAGGCGGTCGTAGCCGTTGCGCAACACGTTCACGATCCCGACCTGATCCGGACGACCCCCGGCGTCCAGCAAGTCGATGGCCGAGAGGACGGTCAGCGGCGTTCGTAGCTCGTGGGAGACGAACGTCAGGAAGTCGTCCTTCAGGCGGTCGAGCAGTCGAAGTCGTTCGTTCGCCGCGGAGAGCTCGAGCGCCTGCGCGCTGGACTCCTGATAGGCGCAAGCCAGCTCGGCGCTCTGGAGCCGGTTGTAGATCGCGATCGAGGCGGTGTCGGCGATGTAGGCCAAGATCTCCTCGTCGCGCTCGTCGAAGGGGAATCCGCTCCTCCGGTCTCCCACCAGGAGAACGCCGAGGACCTCGCTGCCCGACAGGAGCGTCGCGCGCAGAAAGGGAGGCACGGGGAGCGCGTCCCGCGTGCTCTGCGGGAGGCTCGCGATGCCGGGCGCATCAGCCATCGTGGCGATCCGGGCCGTGCGCGAATCGCAGATTCTTTCGACGTCGGCTCCCCGGACCCTTATGCGGGCCGCTGCGGCCTCTACCGGGTTCTCCTGGAGGACCATCTCGCCTCCCTCGATCAGCCATACCGACGCGTGGCTGCATCCGAACGTCTCGCGGGCGAACTGGGAAATCTGATCCAGCGTGACCTGCAGGGCCGTGAGGGCGTTCAAGGCATCCGAGAACCGGTACAGCTCGCCGATGACCCGACGCTGAGAATCGATCGTGCGCTGCATCCAGAACCGCTGAAGCAGGTGGACGATGCTGACCGTGAAATCGTGCTCGTTGTCCACCGGCTTGGTCAGGTACTTGTCCAGGAGCCGGTCGTTGATCGCGGTGATCGCCGACTCCAGACCGGCGTGCCCCGTCAGGAGCACGCGGATGATTTCGGGACAGCGCTCGCGGACGTGGCCCAGGAACGCGGTTCCCTTCATCTGGGGCATCTGCTGGTCGCTGATCACCATGGCCACGATTCCGCTGTCGGCCACGATCTCATCCAGCGATTCGAGCGCGTCCTGCGGGTTCGTGAAGAAGAGGAACCGGTACGAGGGGCCCGATGCGGCGTTTTCCTGGACGCGTCCCGGCAGGAAGAGCTCGAGCGATTTCACGAACTCGGCGTCGTCGTCCACGCAAACGACGAAGCACTCCTGCCCGGCGCCGACCGAACCTGGGCCCGAGCTTTGCCCGGAGAGGGGGCTCACGCGGCACGCTCCGGAGTCGCCGATCCGCCCGCGTCGCCCGCAGGCGGCTCGTACTCCCTAAGGCGATGGTCCCCACCGCTCGCGGGAGCCTGATGAAGCTCGGCAACGCGGAGCGCGATCTCGAAGGTCGTAGCGCCCGGACGGCTCGCCACCGACGCCGTTCCCCCCAGCTTCGCCACGATCCCCGAGACGATAGACAGCCCGAGTCCGGTTCCCTTGCCGATGTCCTTGGTCGTGTAGAAGGGATCGAACACCTTCTGCAGCTTGTCCTCCGGAATGCCCACCCCGTTATCCGTGACGACGACCTGGATCCGGTCGCCCGACCGTCGCGTCGTGACCTCGATCACGCCCTTGTGGTCCGGGCCCAGCTCCTCGACGGCGTCGCACGCGTTCGTGAGCAGATTGGTCCAGATCTGGTTCAGCTCTCCCGTGCCCAGGACGGGCGGCAGTCCCGGCGCCAGGTCGGTGCGCACGGTGACCCTGTTCTTGAGGTGGTTCCGGAGGAGCACGAGGGCGATCTGGATCGACTCGTTGATCTGGATCGGCTCCACGCGATCGGCGTCGGACCGGGCGTAGTACTTGAGGGCCCTCACGATCTCCGCGATCTTCTGGGAGCTGGTCTCCGCGATCGCGACCCCCTGGGCAATGCTCCCGTACGCGTCGGCGAGCTTCAGGAACGAGGAATCGCCGATGCAGGCGAGGTGCTCCCGGAGCTGCTCGGGCTCCGTGAATCGGATCCGCGCGAGGACGGCCGCGCGGTCCCGCGCGCCCTCGATCCGATGTTCGGTCAGGAGTTGCTCCACGCGCTTCGCGTCGCGGTACGAGGACACCTCGCCGGTCTTGGTGTTGGCCACGCGGAGGTCCTCCAGGCAGGCCGCCATCGCGTCCGGGGGAATCTCGCCGCGCCAGAACGGGACGAGGGACTGCGGCAGCGTGGCGAGCATTCGAGCCAGGTTCCGCGATACGTTCAGGATCGCCCCGACGGGCGTGTTGATCTCGTGGGCCACGCCCGCGATCAGAATCCCCAGGGAGGCCATCTTCTCGTTCAGGACGAGGTGGCTCTGCGTGTTCTTGAGATCCTCGTAGGTCTTCTGGAGGGCGGCCGTCTTCTCCCGGACCATGTTTTCGAGATGACGGTTGTACTCGTCCAGCTCCTCGCGCGAGTGTTTCAGGTCCGAGGACATGCGGTTCAGGGCCGTGGCCAGCTCGGTGATCTCGTCGGAAGGATGGTCGGGGAGCGCGATGTCGTAATCGCCCTTGGCGATGCGGTGCGTCGCCTGGATCAGCCGGGTCAACCGGGCCAGGATGACGTGGCGGATGAGCACGTAGAGCGCGAGGCAGACGATGATCGTTACCAAGACCTGGAGCACGATGATGCTCCGGTCCACCTTGGAGAGCGTTGCCGTAATGTCGTCGAAGGAGATCTCGATGACCGTAGCACCCGTGATCTTGGACCCTCGGAGAATCGGCGACACGGACCGGATGCCGAGAGCGCGCTTGTTTTCCGTCATGATCCGCGTGCTGGGCTTGGCGGCGCGCAAGGCATCGAGCACGTCGGAGCCGGGCGTCGCGGGACCGATCCGGGACGGATCGGAGTCCGCCACGTCGTGCAGCGAGGAATCGTAGAACGATATCCCCCGGATGTTCCGGTAGTAGGTCATGTACTTGGCGATGACGTCCTGCGTCGTGCTCTCCTTGTCGGGGTCCACGTCGTACTTCACGTCGTGGACAAAGGAGGCGACCAGGATCTCGACGGTGCTCAGCTTCTGGCTGACCACGTATTCGTAGACGATCTGGCGCACGGCGATGGTAGCGATGGCGTTGGCGACGACAAGCGTCCCGGCCACCATGATGAGCACCTTCGCCCGGATGGAGAGAGGTGGGATCCGGGGCATGGCCATCCTCAGGCGTCTACGGGTGAGCGAGCCGCCGCGGACGCGATCTCGTCGTAATGTCCGTCCAGCTGGTAGCTCTGCCGATACTTCTGCACCCAGGGGGAGACGGGGTTCAGGCCCCCGGGAGGGTATCCGCCCCACGGCTCGAACATGGATTCGATGGAAGGGTCCGCGTTCACGCAGATCCGCGGCGCGCGCGACAGGCGCGCGAACTCCCGGATGGAGTCCGGCCGCGAGCTCAAGACCGCGTCGCTGAGCGGGAAGCGATTGGCTCCGAGCCACCGTGGGACGTCGGCCCACCGGATGGGTTGGATCCAGATGGCCGGCCCGTAGAGCCCTTCGCGGACCGTCGGATTCTCGGGCCCCAGGCCCTCGACGACCGCGGGCCGGAAATAGGCGCCCATGGCTTCTCCGCCCACCAGCACCCGCGCGCCGTCGGCCGAGAGCATCTGCCGGAGCCCCTGGGCCTGGCTCTCGCTGAAGAGCGGCCCCACTCGCGTCCCCTCGAGATACGGATCCCCCGGCGTGAGCGACGCGAACGAATCGACCAGCGCTCTGCGCAGCCGCGAGTAGAGGGCCTCGTCGACCAGCACGCCGTTGATCGAGGTGCAGGTCTCCCCGTTGAAGCGCGTCGCCGCCTCGGTGATGAGGCGTGTCGCGGTCTCCAGCGGATAGGTCTCGTCGATGTAGAGCATCCCGTTGCCCTGCCCGTCGAGGAGGCACAGCTTGCCGGCGGCGAACGTCTGATGGAGCGCGGAAGCCGCGTACCGGTTGCTCCCGATGTAGTGGACCACCTCGACGTGCTCGCTCGCGCAGACGGCTTCGAGGAAGGTGCTGGCGAGTGAGTTCACGATGTCCAGGCGTCCCTCCGGCGGATCGCTGGCCGCGACGCATTCCGCGAGGAGAGCGCCCGTGGACGCTGTCTGGAGCGACGGCCGCAGGAGGACGCGGGTGCCGGCGTAGAGCGCCGAAGCCAGAATGGTGATTCCGAGGCTCAGGGACGCGTTTTGCGGCACCAGCGCCGCCACGAGGCGATACGGGCGGCTGGTCAGGCGCATGCTCCGGCGCGTGCTCGAGGAGTAGGAGTGGTGAAAGACGGACTCCTGCCGGGGCTGCTGTCCGATGAAGGTCTCGAAGGAGCCGAGGAAATCGGTCGCCGCGTCCACGATCTCCTCCGCGTCGCGCAGAATGAAGCCCGTCTCCGCGACGGTGATCCGGACCAGCTCCCCGCGCCGCGCTTGAAGCTCGCCCTTCAGTCTCTGGAAGAAGGCGAACAGCTCCTCGGGGGGCGTGTCACACGGATGCGCCATCAGACGGCGCGCGGCCGCGACGATCTCCTCGCGCGTCGCGAGGCGGACCTCCCGCAGAACCTCACCCGTGACCGGAGAGATCAGCTCGTGCCGCTCGGGAGAGGCGGGCGGGATCACCGGTCCGGCGCGCCGGATGAAGGGGGCCTCCTTCGTCACAGGACCCCGATCCTTGCCTGGTGCTTGTCGAGAATTCCCCACTTGGCGTAGATCGCCTTGAGCTTTCCTGCCTTCTTCAGCTTTTGGAGGGCGGCGTCGACCGCCAGACGGAGCGACTGATCCTCCTTGCGAAACGCCGCGACGTACTGGCCTTCGTCGAAGGACTGCCCCACGTTCTTCAGCTTGGGATTGGAGGCGCCATAGGCCGCCGCGATGGGGCTGTCGAGGAGAACCGCGTCCACCCGGCTGCTCTGAAGATCGCGATAGCTGTAGATGATCTCGGGGTGGGTCACCACCTTGATGCCTGCCGTCTTACGCAGAATATCCTCCGCGGCGGTTCCGGAAAGCGTCGCGACGGTCTTTCCCTTGAGGTCGTCCAGGCTCGAGACCCCCGACGTTCCCTCCCGCACGGTGAGCTGCTGGGAATAGACGAAATAGGGCGTGGAGAAGGCGACGATGGCCGCGCGGTCGGGGGTGTCCTCGATGCCGTTCATGGCCATGTCGAACGAGCCCTTCTGAAGCTCCGGAATCAGGGTGTCCCAGGCGCGGATGGCCAGCTTGGATTGGACCCCGAGCTGGCTCGCCACTTCGCGGGCGATGTCCACCTCGAAACCGATGTAGGCGCCTGGGTGCTTGGGATCCTCGAAGGCATAGGGAATCCCTCCGATGACGTCCGCCCCCCAAACCAGGACGCCGGCTTTCTTCACGCGCTCGAGCGATAATCCTCCGCGTGCTTCGCTCCGGCTCCCGAATGACCCGACCCACAACCCGCCGGCGCGACGAGCACGACGGCCGTGAACAACGCGACAAGAATTCGTTTCATGGCGTTCCTCCATCTTGTATGGCCTGCGGCGCAGGCGTGGCAACGGACCCATTCAGACGCAGCGAGAGGATGGATTCCATGAGGCGCAGATAGTCCAGCGGCGCCGAAGCGAGGAGCCCCGCGGCGCTGGGTCCCTGAGGCTGGCGGAACAGCCGCCGGAGGCCGCGATAGGCCTCACGGCTGTGCGGGTTCCGGAGCATGTGCGAGCGGATCAGGTCCGAGTCTCCGGTCCCGGGCGAATGGTCCCCGCGCAGGGAGACGGCGTAGGCGACGAGGTCGCGGAGGGCGCGCGCCGTCTCCGGGTCCAGGGCCCCCACTGCGGCGACGTCGGGATGGCGCAGCTCGTGGTCGCGCTCGTAGAAATACCGCGCGAAGCGGAGTCCGTGCGCGATCAACGCGGGATCGTCCAGACCGGACTCCCCCGCCGCCTGCCCCGTCCCGCCCTCGCGGGCGCCGCCGGCGCGAAGCGCGCGGCGCGGAAGCTCCCGGCGGACATAGTCCACGTAGCTCATCCCGGCGATCACGTTCGTCCTCTCGCAGAAATTCTCGACGTAATCCTTCGTCACGTGCAGATCGCGGCGGATCCCGGTGACGAGAAGCTTCTTGAGCAGGGCCGGCGGCAGGATCTCGAGCAGGCGATACGAGACGTCCCGATCCAGCTGCACCTGACCGTAGGTCACCGACACGGGGATCCGCCCCCCGAAAAATTCGCGGGAGATGAATCTCGACACGCCCAGAGTGCCCCGGTCCGCGACGTGGGCCTTGGAGAACACCTCCAGGTCGATCCCGTAGAGGTTCCAACGCGCGGCGCAATCCAGCTTCCAGCTCAGCTTGCCCTTGATCTCCGAGATTTCGGCGTCCCTCGCGTGGCCGCACCGCTCACAGTCGAATCGTATCGTTCCCCCCTCGATCGACTGGATTCGCGTCCCGTCGACGCAGAGGCAGCTCGGGCACTGGGGCCTGAAGAGGCTGCGGATCGTGAAATCCTGGAACTGGCCCGCGAGAGCGTTCTGGATCTCGCGGTGATTCTCGAACGTGGTCCGGAGAAAGGGAGCGTAGTGCCCCCGCCGGTACGCCTGGTAGGTATCGATGAAGATGGGATGGATGTCGAGCATGTGCAGGCGCGCCTTCAGCGCCGCGGCAAAGTGTTCCGAGTAGCTCTCGTGGCACTCGAAGGGATCCGGGATCTCGGCGATCGGCCTCCCGCAGTAGGGGCGGAAGCGCTCCAGGAGCGCCTCGTCCTTCCGGACCCCGATCCTGAGTTGAGCCTCGGTCAGCGCGTCATAGCTGTCGTTGATCAGGATGAGGACCGCCGTGCGGCCGCGTCCGGTAACCCGCTCGCGCATGTGGTCGCCGACGACGAACTCGCGCAGCGTACGCTCGTCGCCCAGAAGCGACGTCGTGAATCCCGTCGCGACGACGTAGGGGACAAGCGGCCGGAGGCCGTCCATGGCGGTCGAGGACATGAGCGCCGTCCTAGAAGTCCCGGGCCACCTGGAAGGAAAAGAGCCACGCGCTCTTCACCGCGTTCGCATCGCGGAAATCGCCGTTTGACCACGTGACGAAGCGCGAGACGGACGGCGTGACGGTCGTGTGGTGGAACGACTTCTCGAGGTGCGCGTTCCACTCGCTCGCCGGAAAGCCGGAGAGGTCGTAGTAGTGGTCCTGGTAGAAGAGGTTCGCGCCGAGAGAGAAAGTCCCGAAGGGCCGCTCGAAGCCATGGCTCACGCCAAACGTAGAGTACGTTCCCTTCCCCGCGTCGAAGTCGTAGTGGACGCTCAAGGAGGGGTTCAGGACGCCGTCGCGCGACGTCTCCAGATAGAGCTCTTGCGAGGGATCCCAGCCGTCGCGATGCGGATACCAGAGGTAGGTGTACCCGGTCGTGAACGAGAACTTCTTGGCTTTCCACTCGTGGAGAATCGAGAAGTCGAACTCGTTGGAGACTCCCAAGTCCAGGTCGTGGTTCACCCAGAGCTTCGCCGAGATCGGCCCCGCGCTCAGGTCCGCTTCGGGATTGAGAACCGGTTTCCCGTTGCTGTAGTCGACCCCCTGGAAGAGGTAGCGCGTCGCGAAGGACATGCTCCCGCTCGCGGCAAAGGGAGACGAGGGCTGTTCCGTGGTTTCTGTCGGGGTCCCGGGCGCGGGAGCAGAGCCGGGAGACGAAGCGGGATCCGGAGTCGTGGATGGCGTGGCAAACGAAACGCCCGGCTGCAATACGAAGGCGGTGAGACAGAGAACGAGACAGACGCAGACATTACGGTTCACGGCACCCTCCCTCAAGCGGCATGTCCGATACGTCGCGATCGATACTTAATAAGCGGATGTATCGGCTCTTGGGGGCGCGACCTTGAAGGGGATGCGGTGTGGCCGGCAAGCCGTGCGGTGGGGGCTTTGTCCTGGCGTACAAACAAGGCTATGCCAGTCGCTTAGAGCGGCGGCTTGATGTGGATTGTTAGCAACGCGGCGCCGCTCAGGCTCGGGCTTGCTTCCCGAATTTCCGGGCATGAGGCGCCACGAACGGATACTCTCCGCGTCCGGCACTAGCCTCGCCCCCCTGAAAGCAACGAGGAGGAATCGTCGCCATGAGCTTGCCATCATTGAACTCGGGTAATCCGCGCCCGTACCGGATCCAGGCCGCCGCAGGCCTGCTTTTTCTCGTTTCCTGTCTCGTGCCCGCAATGGCCGTCTCAGCCCCCAAGGCGAAAGGCGAGGCGGCCCCCAGAGGCAAGCTCGTCGGCCTTTCCGAAGTCGGCCTCCCGCACTACGCGCCCCCGGCGGCCTACCGCGAGGATCTCGTCATCAAGAGCAAGAACGGCGACATGACGATGCGGCGCTTCGTGGACCACGGAAAGATCCGGACCGAGATGAGCTCGCAAGGAAACGAATTCATCATGATCGAGTCGGGCGACTCCAAGGGCACGATGTACACCCTGATGCCCGAGCAGAAGATGGCGATGAAGCAGTCCCGTCCCCAGATGGCGGAGTCCGAGCCCAAGTCCGGGTCGAAGGCGCAGAAACAGGAAAAGGCAGGCGCGAGCGCGGCCCCGCCGGATGCCCAGGTCGAAGATCTCGGCGAGGACACGATCGACGGCGTCGCGGTCAAGAAGCTCCGGATGGTCTACGGCGGGGGCGACGTGCTCGGCTGGTTCGACAAGACCACCGGCGGGCCGGTCCGGATGGAGAGCATGGTCGACGGCGAGAAGTCGACCCTCGAATGGAAGAACCGGAAGGTGGAGGCTCAGTCTGAAGAGCTGTTCGAGATTCCGAAGGGTTATGACGTGAAAGATATGGATGAGATGCAGAAGCACATGGGAGCCATGGGCGGCATGGGCGCCATGGGAGGAATCGGCGGGATGGCGAAGGGCATGGCTGGAGGAATGGTCCAGGGGATGGGATCGAACATGGGCAGCTCCCTCGGAGGAATGATCGGCGGCTCGCTGGGCGGACCGCTGGGTTCTGCGGCGGGTCAGTTCCTGGGCGGCAAGATCGGCGGGATGCTCGGCAGGAAGGCCGCGAGCGCGGTCAACTGACGCGGCCTACTCCCCGCGAGATGTCGATCGCCCTCCGCCGAACCCGGCGAGCAGGGACGGCAGCACGATCAGGAGCAGAAACGCGGACGTGACGAATCCGCCCACCACCGCGATCGCGAGGGGTTTCAGGAGCGCGCTCCCCGCTCCGACCCCGAGCGCCAGGGGCGCGAGCGCCGCCACGCCGGCGAACGTCGTCATCAGGACGGGCCGTGCGCGCCGCAGCGCCGCCTCGCGCGCGGCCTCCACGACGGAGGCGCCCCGGTGGAGCGCTCCGCGGTGCGCCGCGACGAGGAAGTAGGCGTTCTCCGAAACGATTCCCACCATCATGATCGCGCCCACGAAGCTCGAGATGTTGAACGTGGCCCCGCCCAGGTGGAGCGCCGCGAACACGCCCGCGAGCGAGGAGAGGACGACGAGGAGCACGGCCGCGGACTGGCGCCAGGACTTGAAGGAGAAGAGAAGGATCGCGGTCACCAGCGCGACGGCGCCCATCAGCACCGCCGCGAGCCCTCGGAACGAGGACTGCTGCTCGGCCCACATCCCCGCGTACTGAAGCCTCGCTTCCGGCGGAAGCACCACGTGCTCGCGGACCCGCTTCTGGATTTCCGCCATGGCCGACCCCAGATCGCGCCCGGAGAGGCGCGCCGTCGGGGCCACCATCGTGCGCAGATTGTCCCGCCCGATCTCGGTCTCGCCGGGCAGGGTCTGGATCGTGGCCACGTCCCCGAGCCGCACGTGCCCCGAGCCCACGGGGACCTGAACACCCGAGACCACCTCGGCCCCGCCCAGTCCCGAGGGCCTCGCCATCACGAAGCGGAGCGGCCAGGCGCGGGCCCCGCGCGCGATCATTCCCACGTCCGTCCCCCCGATCGCGGGCGCCACGTCCGCCGCGAGATCTTCGGCGCTCTTTCCGGACCGCGCGGCCTCGGCCCTGGGGACGATCATGACGTTGGGACCGCTCACGACTACGCCGTCCTTCACGTCCACCACGCCGTGGACGCGCGTGAGGACCGCCGCGACCTCGCGCGCCTTGTCCTCCGCCAGAGCTTTGTCCTCGTCGAAGATCCTCACCTCGATCGGCTGGGGGGTCGTGGTCAGGTCGCCGATGACGTCCTCGACCAGCTGACCGAATTCCACCTCGAGCGCCGGCTGTGTCTTCTCGATCCTGTCGCGAAGCTCGTCCGCGATTTCGCCCGCGCTGCGCCGGTGCTTGGCCCGGAGGCGAAGCACGTAGTCGCCGATATTGGGCTCCGTGGCAAAGAACCCGAGCTGATCGCCGGTGCGCCGCGACCAGGCGACGATCTCCGGCATCGCGGAGATCTCCTTCTCCACCTCCCGCAGCATGCGGTCGGTCTCCTCGAGCGACGTGCCCGCCGGTGAGATGTAGTCCAGGATCAGCGAGCCCTCGTCCATCTCCGGCAGGAACCCGCTACCCAGGGAGAGATAGAGCGGGATCGCGATCAGGATGCACGCGCCGACGGCGGCGAGGCCGATCCAAGGCGTTTCCGTCGCGCGGTGAAGGGCCTTCGTGAACCGGGTGGGAGCGTGCTTCGCGCCGGCGCGGGAGTGGTGCGTCGAGGGGCTGGTGAGCGGCACGAGCGTGAGGCACAGGAGCAGCGATGCGCCGAGCATGAGCGCCATGGAGAGCGTGAGCACGCGGAAGAACGCCCCCGTGACCCCGCCGAGAAGCACGAACGGGAGGAAGATCGCGAGCGAACAGAGGCTGGAGCCCACGAGGGTCGGGAGGATCTCCGCCATGGCCTGGGAGCGCGTCGCGGGATGCTCCCCGGTCGAGCGGGCAGCCAAGTGCTCCACCACCACGATGCCGTCGTCGAGGACGAGTCCGACCGCGGCGGCGATCCCGCCGAGGGTCATCATGTTGAGCGACTGCCCCGAGGCATGGAGCCCGATCAGGGTCAGCGCGATGCTCGCCGGGAGGACCGCGGCCCCGGCGAGCCCGAGACGGCGGCTCCTGAGGACGATCATGATGACGAGCACCGCCAGCACCGCGCCAACGATGAGGCTGTCGCGCACGCTTCCCACCGAGGCGCGCACCAGATCGGACTGGTCGTAGAAGGTCTGGATCCGGACTCCGCGGGGAAGCCGGCTCCGGTTCTCCTCGAACCACCGGTGCGCCGCGACGGAGAGCGTGATGGCGCTGGCCGAACGCTGGCGGAAAAGATTGACCAGCACCGCCTCGCGGGAATCCGCCCGGTAGCGCTTGAATTCGGGCGCCTCCTCGAGGCTGATCCGGCCGAGCTGCCCCAGGCGCACGGGGGGCCCGGAGACGGCCGGGATCGTGAGGGAATCGAGCGAATTCAGATCGCGCGGCCTTCCGTCCACCAGCGCCAGGTAGAGCTGCGAGTTCGCTTCGAGAAGGCCGACGGACTCGAGCGTGGACGCCTTTCGGACTCCATCCACGACCGCGGCCGCGTCCAACCCGCGCGACTCCAGCGCGGCGGGATCGAGCGTGACGCGCGCCTCGAGCCTTCGCCCTCCCTGGTTCACGACCTCGGCGACCCCCGGCAACCGTGAGAGCTCCGGGAGCAGGACCATGTCGGCGAAGTCGCGCAGCTCGGCCAGGGAGGTGTGGTCCGACGTGAGCGAGAATCCGAGCACCGGGAAGAGGGTCGGATTCATGAGGCGAACGTCCACCACGGTGCCCCGCGGAAGCCGGGTCCGGATGGCATCGATCTGCGCCTGGATCCGCTGCACCGTAAGGTCGAGACTCGATCCCCACTCGGAGTCCAGGTTGATCTCGGCGGACCCGCGGCTCGTTGTGGACCGTATCTCGACGATGCCCGGCACGCGCCGGATCGACTCCTCGAGCGGACGGGTCACCTCCCGGAGGACGACCTCGCTCGGAAGCTCGCCGGACTCCGCGATGACCTTGACCCGGGGGAACGTGACCTCGGGGAGGATGGAGGTCGGCATCCCGCGAAGCGCGACCAGGGCGAGCGCCACGGCGACGCCGAGCAGGAGCGCCACGCCGCGGCGCTGAGTGTGGATCGCGTCGAAGAGACCTCTCACGGCTCTGCCTTGACCCGGGTGCTGTCCGGAAGCCCCCTTTGCCCGCGAACCACAACCGGCGTCCCCGGCGGAAGCAACGGAGAAAGGAGCTCGTGCCGACCCTCGGCTCCCGGCCCGATGCGGACCGTCGTCCAGACAGCCACGTCTCCGGGCGCCACGCGCGCCATGCGGATTTCCCCGGTGAGATCGTCCTCGACGAGAGCGGAGTCGGGCACCAGGACGGCCCGATGCTCGGTTCCGATCTCGATGACGGCGTTCCCGAACCGGCCCAGGACCCCGAACGGAGCCTTGACCACGGGGGCGAGCCAGAAAAGAGCGGTCTGATCGGCTTCGTTCGTCTGCGGCAACCGCCGCTGGACTCGGGTCGCGACCTTGCCGCCGCCCTCCATCGACACTTCCGCGCCCGTGCCCGGAGGAATTTCCGCAGCCTCCGTCCTCGGCACGTGCGCCTCGAAGACCACCGATCCGTCCGGCGCCAGCGTCAGGAGTTCCCCAGCCTCCGCCACTTCGGAGCCGGGCTCCGCGCTCCGCCGCAGCACGGTTCCGGTGGCCCCCGCGACGATCGGAACGCGGATCAGATCGCGCGTCGCCAAGCGAAGGGCCCGCTCGGCCTCGTTCTGCTCCGCGGGGCTTCTCGCCTGACGGACCAGGATCTCCGCCCCGCGAAGGGCGGCGCGCGACTCGTAGGTGACGAGCGTCCCGATGACGGCGCCACGTTCGACGTGGTCGCCGGCCCGGGGCTGGAGCGTTTCCACGAAGGCCTTGAACGGCGCTGAGACCGTGACGGAATCGGAGAGTCGCCACTGGCCCTGGGCCGTCACCGTCGCGCGCAGGCTCCGCTCCTCCAGGCGATCGATCCGGACGGGCACGATGGGCGCGGTGGATTCCGCCTCGTTCGATCGGTCGCGGCCGCAGCCCGCGAGCAACACCAAGATTGCGCACGCCGCGCCCGAATGGGTCCACGCGCGAGGGATCACGGGCGATCCTCCGCCCGAAACTGGGCGCTCCGGCTTTCCTGTCGGGCCTCCGCGAGGCGCTCGCGCGCTTCCAGGTAGACCCGCCGCGCGTCGAGGAGGTCCAGAAGCTGGATCGCTCCCCCGCTGTAGAGGCTCTTCACGCGAAGGAGATTCTGCTCCGCCCCGACGCTGGCCACGCGCGCCATCTCCAGCCGGAGGAACGCGGACCGCCAGCGAACCAGGATCTCCAGCGCGGTCTTCCGCTGCGAGATGATCTCGCCGCCGCTCCGCAGGCGGGCGGCGCGAAGCGCGATCGCCTTGGCCTCTGCGGTCTGCCGCGCGCCGGCCGCCCGCACCGGGGCGCGGAGGTTGATCGAGGCCGAGGCGCCGAGATCGCGGCGGAGCCGGTCGGCGAAGGTGGCATCGGGGTCCATGCCCCTCAAGCCCTCCGGCACGGCGCTCGTCAGGTCCGCGCCCGCCAGCCCCGCGTCGAGTGACAGATCCACCGTCGGGGCTCCGGTGCGCTTCGCCTCCGCCACGTCGAGCCGGCCGCGCTCCTCCGCGATCCGGGCGATCGCGACTTCCGGCTGCCGCCCCGCGCTTGCGAGGACGCGCAGCGAATCCTCGGGCGTCGGAGCGCGATCCTGAAATTCCGGCGGCTCGAGCACCACGGTGGAATCCGCCTCCAGTCCCATCAGGGCCAGGAGATCGATCTCCGCCGTGCGCTTGTCGAAGAGCGTCTTCTCCAGCGCGGCGTCGGCGGCGTTCCGCTCGAGCGCGATCCGGACCGAGTCGGTGGTGGTCCGGACACCGGCTCTAACGGCGCCATGCATGAGCAGTGAGAGCCGGTCGATCCAGTCGACCGACTGGCGCTGCGCGGATTCCACCTCCTTGAGATGGAGCAGATTGATCGCCAAGTCGGCGGCCTGGAGACCGACGTCGCGCGCCTGGAGCGACGCCTGGAGGCGAGCCGCGGCCAGATCCAGAGCGCCCCGCGCGCGCGCCCGGGCGCGGAGTCCGCCGTCCAGGAGCGCGTAGTCGAGCACCAGCTTCGCATCGTACTCGCCGAGATTCGTGATCGTCGGATCGTAGAAGCCTTTCGGGGCGATGAGCGCCCTGCCGACGAACGCCAGGTCGGGCCTCCGATTCCGAGCCACCGCGGAAGACTCAAAGGCCGCGGCTCGTTCGTCCAGATCCGCCGCGACGATCGCGGGGGCGCGATGCCGCGCGAGCGCGACGCAGGCCTCGACGGTGAGCGTGTCGCCCGGTCCGCCGACGGCTGCTTCTCCCGCCGGAGCCCGCGCGAGGACAGCGAACGAAAGCGTGAACAAGACGGCTCCTATCGTTTTCATGTCCTTCTTCGATTGTGGACTAGAGGAAGCGCCGGCCCCAGCACTCCAGGGCCAGGACGGCCCAGAGAAGCTGGGTGTCCCTGCGAGCGCCGCCACGTTGGCCGTCCCAGATCCGGCGAATGCCCCCGATATCGAGGTGGCCGGAGACGAACGAATCACTGCCCAAGACCCGATCCGTAAAGAGCGCGCCGGTCTTCCCATCGAGCCAGCGGGCCACGGGCGGGGTGAATCCGCGCTTGCGTCGGTTCAGAATTCGAGAGGGCACGATTCCGCGAAGCGCGCCTCTGAGAAGCCGCTTTCCTTTTCCTCGCGTCGCCTTCGAGGATGACGGCAGCGCGGCGACGAACTCCACGAGAGCCTGGTCCAGAAGCGGCACCCGCGCCTCGAGACCGTGCGCCATGCTGGCCCGGTCCATCTTGGTCAGGATTCCGTCCGGGAGGTAGCTCTTGAAGTCCGCGTACTGAAGCTGCGACGTCGAGTCCCAGCCTTCCGCGCGCTCGAAGTGCCCGTCCAGGATCGAAAAGGGGTCATGCCCCAGGATGGCGCGTTTCAGCCGCGCGCCGTAGAAAACACTCTTCGTCTCCGGGGAGGCGATCGACATCTCCTTCCGATACGCCGCCCTCGGGCAGGCCGCCGCGTCGCGCAGCGCGGTCCGGAGGCGGAGCGGCTTGGGAATCCACGGCCCCTCCGGAGCGAATCGACCCACCGCGGCGAGGAGCGCCGGGACACGGTCGGCCGCGAGAAGGCTGCGAATGGATCGGCGGGCCTCGTTGGCGCGGTATCTCCTGTAGCCTCCGAAATTCTCGTCGCCGCCGTCCCCTGTGAGACAGACGGTCACACTTCTCCTCGCGTCGCCGCACACGAGGTACGTCGGAACCGAGGAGGGATCGGCGAAGGGCTCGTCGAAATGCCACGCGAGCCGGTCCAGCAGGCCGGGATCGGGCTCCGTCACCTCGATCTCGCGCCAGCCCGCGCGGTAGGTCTCCGCGGCCAGGATCGAATGCGTGCGGTCCTGGTCATCGGTGTCCGGGAACGTGGCGGTGAAGGTCGGGACCCCGGCGCCCATGCGGGCGGCCATGAAGCCCAGGACCGCCGTCGAATCGACACCGCCCGAGAGCAATGCCCCGATGGGAACGTCGGCGCCCAGCTCGGAGCCCACCGCGTGATCCAGCGCCTGCCGGAGTTCTTCTTCGGCCGCGCCGCCCCGCGGGGTTCGGCCGGGCGTGAAATCGAGGTCCCAGTATCGCGCGTCCGTGATCCCGCGCGCCGACACCTGGAGCGTGTGCCCGGGCTCGAGCTTGCGTACGCCTCGGAAAATCGTCCGTGGAGAAGGAACGTATCCGAATGTGAAGAAATCGTCGATCGCCGTCTCGTCTACAGTCCTGAAAACGCTGGGATGTTCCAGGACCGCCTTCAGCTCGGATCCGAATACGAACACCTCGCCGTTCCAGTGATAGTAGAGCGGCTTGATTCCGATCCGGTCCCGGGCGAGCCACAGCGCTTTCTTCCGGCTGTCCCAGACGGCGAACGCGAACATCCCGCGAAGGCGGTCGACGCACCGCTCTCCCATCGTCTCGTACATCTGGAGGAGAACCTCGGTGTCGGTGCGCGTGCGGAACTGGCGGCCCTCGCGAAGGAGATCGTTCCGCAGCTCCACGTGATTGTAGATCTCGCCATTCAGAATCACCGCCGTCCGTCCGTCCACGCTCAGGAACGGCTGGAGGCCACCGGCAAGATCCACGACGGCAAGGCGGGTGTGGGCCAGACCGACTCCATCCCGGCAGTAGATTCCCCGGCCGTCCGGACCGCGATGGGCCAGGGACCGGTTCATCCGCTCGAGGATGGCTTCGCTCTCGGGGCCTGAGACCTCGGGGCCGAAGAAGCCCGCTATTCCGCACATACGATCACCAGATGAGGATGAGCTCGGAATGAATCAGGAGGTCGGCGGCGGATGCGAGGAGACCGATGCGGGCGAGCTTCGTCATGAAATCAATTCTCGGCACCGGGAGTTAACGGAGCCTGAACGGCCCGGCGCCGGGGGCCACCGGCGGGCGCCCACGTGGGGAGCGAAAGCGTAAAGCGCGAACCGCCGAGGGGAGACGGCGTCAAGAGAACGTCCCCTCCGTGGGCCCGGGCGACCCGGCGAAGGATCGGGAGACCGAGCCCGAACCCATCGCGGCCGGCGCGGGCCTCCGCGCTTCGGAAAAAGGGGTCGAAGACTCGCTCCTGATCCTCGGATGTGACTCCGGATCCCCCATCCTCGACGAGGACGGTTCCCCGACCATCCACGTTGAGCACGTGGACGCGGACCTTCTGGCCCGCCGACGTGAACTTGAACGCGTTGGACAATAGATTTCGGATCGCGGATGCGAGCAAGGTCGAATGTCCCGCGACCAGGACCTCGTCTTCGGCGGCCAGGTCGAAGTCTGCCTTCCTCTCCTGATTGGCGATGCGAAACTCCAGGACGACGTCCTGAACGAGGTCGCTCAGATTGACCGGCTGCTGGAGGTCCACGTGTCCGTTCAAGCCGGGCTCCAGGCGACGGAGCAGGAGCAGGGCCTCCACGAGATCCGACATGGCGCGCGCCTGCTGCCGGGCGCGATCGAGGCCGTCACGCACCGGCGGAGCGAGCGATTCGTCCTGCATCGCGTACTCGATCTCTCCGCTCAGCACGGTGAGGGGGGTTCGAAGCTCGTGCGCCGCGTCCTGCGTGAAATGACGCTCCGCCCGGATGCTTTCGTGCAATCGGACGAGAAGACGATCGAACGCCCTCGCGAGAGAGACCACCTCGGCGGGATCCGCCGCGCTGCCAAAACGCTCGCCCCAGCCGTCTGCGGTGGTGCGCTCCGCCTGGGAAGCGATCCGCGAAAGCGGGCGAAGTGCTCGCCGCGCGAGCGTGCGGCTGGACGCGGTGACGGCGATCAGGAGCGGAACCGCGGTCACCGTCAGCGCCAGGGTGAGGGCCCAGACCGCGCGCCGCCTCGGCTCCGTGGAGGACGAAGCCACCAGCCAGCCACCCCCCACGATCGGAATGCGGGTCTCGCGCCAGTCCTTGGATGAGGACCGGTCTCCGGCCGGCGCGGAGAGAATCTCGCGTCCCGCGGCGTCGAGCACACGAATATGGACGCCGACGGGCGCGGCCGCGAAAGCCGACCGGGCGGCGCGGCCCAGGTCCCCTTCCTCCCGCAATTCGTGCGTGATGCTCCCGGCCATCTGGAGGGCGGCGTCGTGGAGAAAGGTCGATTCCTGCCGCTTCAGAGTGCTCGTCGAGATCCAGATGGTGCATCCGGCGAACAGAACGATGAGCACCGCCGCCAGGGCCTGCTGAAGGAAGGCCAGCCGCCGGACGAGCGAGGGCTCGCTCATGCCGACGCCTCGAAGATGAATCCCTCCCCGCGTATGGTCCGGATCACGCAGCCATCCCCGTCCCCGCCGAGCTTCCGGCGGAGCCGGCTCAGGATCACGTCAAGGCTGTCCGACTCCGGCCTTCCGACGCCGTGCCAGATGGAGTCCAGGAGATCCATCCGCGGAACGATGCGTCCCTGTTTCGCCGCCAGCGACTCCAGCACCGCCCATTCGCGCCCGGTCAGCGGCACTTCCTGGCCGGAGCGCTCGAACCTTCGCGCGGTGAAATCGATCCGCACGGCGCCCGCCAGGATCCGCGCCGGAGGCGAGAGGCCCTGACGCCGCGCCAGGGCGCGGATGCGCGCGCGCAGCTCCGCCAGCGCGAACGGCTTCTTCATGTAGTCGTCGGCTCCCGCGTCGAGGCCCCGCACGCGGTCCGCGACGTCGTCGCGCGCGGTCAGGCATAGCAGCGGGGTCTGGATGCCCTCGGCCCGGAGCTTCCGGCACAGATCGAGCCCGTCACCGTCGGGAAGCATGAGGTCGAGCACGATGACGTCGTGCCTCGCGGCCATCGCCTGGCGAATGCCGGTCGAGAACCGCGACGCGGTCTCCACCGTCATCTGATCCGCCGTGAGCGCGCGGATGAGAAGGTCCCGCGTCGGTCCGCTGTCCTCGATGACCAGAACTTTCAGGGAGTCCCCCGCACG
>JBGPHU010000033.1:0-20951 GCA_041484545.1 Candidatus Eiseniibacteriota bacterium
GCGGCGGCCCGGTTCCGCGCATCGCTGCCGTTCACGCTCACGCGGTCGCAGGGCGAAGCGCTTGCCGCGATCGACCACGATCTCGACTTGGACCTGCCCATGCGACGGCTGCTCCTGGGCGACGTCGGATCCGGGAAGACGGTCCTCGCCCTCGCGGCCGCCGTGCGCGCGGCGGGCGCCGGAGCCCAGAGCGCGATCCTGGCCCCGACCGGACTTCTCGCGGAGCAGCACGCGGACACAGCCGCGCGGCTCTTCCAGGCCTCGGGCGTCCGCTACGCGCTCCTGACCGCGGCCACGCCCCCAAAAGAGCGGGCGAGCGTTCTTACGGGGGTTTCCAAAGGCGAGATTTCGCTCGTGATCGGGACCCACGCGCTCCTCGAGCGGGACCTGCGTTTTCACACGCTCGGACTCGTGGTCGTGGACGAGCAGCATCGCTTCGGGGTGCGCCAGAGGATCGCGCTCGCCTCGAAGTCGAGCGGACTAAGGGACGCACACCTTCTCGTGCTCACCGCGACGCCGATCCCGCGCAGTCTGGCGCTGGCGCTCTACGGCGACCTGGATCTCTCGCTCCTCACCGAGCGGCCCCCGGGTCGCACTCCGGTGAAGACCGAATTCGTCCGCGCCGACGGGATCGATTCGCTGGCGCGCGTGCTGGGCGCGGAGATGGATCAGGGCGGGAGCGCCTTCGTGGTCTACCCGGTCGTGGAGGAGGGGGAGACGCCGGAGCTCAAGTCCGCAGTGGCGATGGCGAAGGAGTTGTGCCGCGTGGAGCGTCTCGCCGAAGCGGGCGTGGTCCTGGTGCACGGGCGTCTCAAGGCTTCGGAGCGGCGGCTCGCGATCGAGCGGTTCCGGTCGGGTCAGGCGCGCATCCTCGTCGCCACCACCGTGGTCGAGGTGGGTCTGGATATCCCGGACGCCACGCTGATCGTGATCGAGCATCCCGAGCGCTTCGGCCTGGCCCAGCTCCATCAGCTCCGGGGACGGGTGGGACGAGCCGATCGTCCGGGGCGCTGCGTGCTCCTCGTCGGGAAGGGGACGGGAGATATGGCACGGCGCCGACTCCAGATCTTCAAGCGGATCGAGAACGGACAGGAGCTGGCGGAGGAAGATCTCAAGCTTCGCGGACCGGGCGAGCTCCTGGGAACCTCGCAGCACGGGTTTCCGGAGTTCCATGCGGTGAACGCGGCTACCGATCTGGACCTGATCGAAAGCGCCCGCGCCCTGGCCGAGGATCTCATGTCCGGGGAGGTGGCCCGGGGTGGAGAGGCCGAGCTAAAGAGCTGGATCGAGGCGCATTTCGCGGGCGCCGAGATGTACCTCCAGAGCGGCTAGACGATTCCTCGAAAGATGGTCCGCCGGAAGCCGATAAGAGTTAGCGACCGCCTGTCTTGTACACATCAACGGAACGAGGGCATGGATGCACGTCGAATGCAGCGCTTGCGGCGCTCGCTACGTCATCGCGGACGACAAGATACCGATCCAGGGCGCGCGCGTCCGTTGCCGCAAGTGCCAGGCCGTGTTCTCCATCGAGCGATCGGCGTCTCCGACAGTGGCGCCTCCGACCCCGTCCGAGCTTCCTTTGATCCCGCCGACGCCTCAGGCCCCGCCGCCGGTATCGGCGCCGGCCGCGCCGCCGGCTTTCGCGCCGGCGCCCGCCAGGCCGCCGGCTTTCGACTCGTCGCCGTTCGACCGGAAGCCGGATTCATCGCCGTCTCCGGCGCCCGCGCAGGAACAGGCCTCGCCCCAGTTCGAGCGGTTCGCCACCGCCTTCTCATCCGCGGCGCCCGGCGCGGTGGAGACTCCGGCCGCGGCGCCATCCGCTCCCGACGTCTCGCGCGCGCCCGAGGCCTCCCGCGCTCCCGACGTCTCGCGCGCGCCGAGCGTTTCTCGGTCGCCGGCCTTTCCGGTCCCGTCGGTCCAGACGCAAGCGACCGTCGCGGTGCCGCAAGGAACCGGGGCGCCCGATCCGGCCAAGCCCGGGGCCGTGAGCCCGTTTTCGCCGTCGGCCGGGATCCCCCAGGGGCTGCCGGAGGCGGAGCGCCTCAAGCACGAGCGCGCGCGGCGCCTCGCGCGCGTGCTCGCGTCCGACATCGCCATCTACAACAAGGAGAAGCGCGACCGCGGGATCCAGGAAGGAAATCTGGTCGCGGTGCTCGGATACGAAATCAAGAAATCGTGGGAGGTCTACAAGGAGCGCGTCACGCCGGAGATGGCGAACTCGACTCCTTACTTCCGCGATGCCCTGAACGAGATGCTGGCGGAGGGGAAGAAGGTTTTCTAAGGAAGCCCAGCACTCCCGCCGCGATCAGGAGCGCGCCCGCGCCCGCCACCGCGGACTCGGGCGTGAACATCCCCCGGCCGAGCACGATCCCCAGAAGAGCCGCCGCGATCAGCACCGCCACCCGCGTGGAGAAATCGCGCAGCGCGAAGACGCGTCCGCGGGCTTCCCTGGCAACGGCCGCCTGAACCGCCGATTCGGTCGTCACCAAGAGGATGGCGACGAAGACTCCGGCTGTGAACGCCACCGCGAGGAGCGCTTGGAGCGAGACCGCCCGCGCGAAGAGGACGAGCGCCATGCCGGTCCCGGCCAATCCCGTCGCCATCATCGCGCGAGGCGTCGTGCGGCTCCCGCGCCACGCCGTGAGCAGGGTGCCCGCGACCATGCCGAACCCCACGGCCGCGAGCACGCCGCCGGTTCCCGAGACGAACGCGCCGACGCGTTGCTTGAGGAGCACCGTTCCGGCCACGTGGAGCGCTCCGCCCGCGATCCAGAGGAGCACGAGCGCCAGGATGGGTCCCAGGACGGCTCGATCGCGGGCCGTGAGCCGCGCCCCTTCCTTCACGTCGCGCCCGAGCGCGCGATAGACCCCGGTCCAGGTGCCCGGTCGCGGAGGACGATCGCGGGGACGCGGTCGCAACGCGGCGAGGAACCCCACCGAGACGAAATAGGTGACGCCGTCGATCGCGAGCCCCCACCGCCATCCCGCGCGCTCCACGAGAATCCCCCCCAGCGCCGCCCCCGCGATCGTCGCCGCGACGCCCGCGAGCGTGGCGAGCGAGTTCGCCTCCACCAGATCGTGGTCCTCCACCAGATCCGGAAGGATCGCCGAGCGCGCCGGAAGGAAGAAGGAGTTTGCTAGATACAGGAGGAAGACGAGCGCGAAGGCGGCGGGAAGGCCTCCATGAACGGCGGCGGGAATCATGAGGAGCACGATGCATCCGCGCAGGAAATCGGAGATCACGAGCACGCGCCGCGTGTCCCACGTGTCCACCAGCGCTCCGGCCAGGGGGCCGAACAGGATCGTGGGGAGAAAGCTCACGGCGGGCACGAGCGCCAGCTCGGGGGCGGGATTCCGTGGGTCGCGCGCGCGCTCCACGATGAGCGCGAGCAGGGCCAGGTAGGTGAGACGGTCGCCGAAGATGGAGGCGAACTGCCCCAGCCAGAGGGCCCGGAAGCTCCTGTTTCGGAAGAGGCGCGATCCGGTGCCCGAAAGCCAGGCGGGGGCGCCCCGGGTCAAGCCTTCGCGGTCCGGAGCAGCGCGGGTCTCCCGCCCGGCTCCTCGATCCCCGCGGTGACGCGTCCGGGACCGACCAGCGAGCCGTAGATCTCCTCGAGACGCGCGGCGATCTTGGGCCACGCGTAGCGTCGGGCCGTCTCGATCCCTCGCGCTCCCATCTCCGCTCTCAGGTCCGGACGCGCGAGAAGGGTCTCCAGCGCGGCGCGGAGCGACATGGGATCGCGCGGGCGCGACATCAATCCCTCCGCTCCGGGCGTGAGAACGGTGCGGTAGCCCGGGAGGTCGGTCGCGACAATCGGCACTCCCGAGGCCATCGCCTCGAGAAGCACGATCCCGAAGCTCTCCCCACCCCGCGCGGGCGAGCAGAAGATGTCCGACGAGGCGTAGTACCGCGGCAGGTTCTCGTTGCTCACCCTGCCCTCGAAGTGGACGCGCCCCTCGAGCGGCCCGTGCGCCATTCCCTCGATCCGCCGCCTCAGGCTCCCGTCTCCGACGATGATGAGCCGGAACAGGATCCCGTCCAGCGCGAGCGCCCGGCACGCCTGCATCAGCTCGGGCAGCCCCTTCCTGGGGTCGTGGCGCCCGACGAAGAGGATGTTCGGCACGCCGTCGTCGAAGCGCTCGAGCCTTCTCAGGCCCGGACGGAATCGCTCGAGATTCACTCCGTTCGGGAGAATATCGACGGGTCCCGGAAAGTGGCGGAGCACGCAAGAGCGCGCCTCCTCGGAGACCGCGAGCGTCCGGTCGAGGCGCCGGTAGGAGGGCAGGAGCACCCGCCGGAAGAGGCGAAACGCCAGGTCCGACATGACCGTGGAGTGGAACGTGCCGACGACCGGCTGCTTCGCGATACGGAGCGCCAGGAGCGGAAGGAACGGGGACACCGGGCAGTGGATGTGCAGGATATCGAACCGCTCCCGCTCGAAAATCTCCTCGAGCTTCCCGCGGAGTCCGAACCCGATGGTGAGATTGTTCTCCGCGCCGTTGTAGGGCACCGCGAAGTTCCTCCCGATCCGGTGCACCGGATAGCCGTTCCTCTCGAAGCCGCCGGACTCACCCTCGGAGAAGTGGGCCGTGATGACCGCGACCTCGTGCCCGCGGGCGCAGAGCGCGTGCGCGGTCGCGTCCACGTGCTCGGTCACGCCTCCCACGGCGGGATGGTAGGCCTGGCTCAGGATCCCGATCTTAAGCGGCATCGCGGCTCGGAAAGACGGGACGGAAGATGCACCACTGGTCGAGATGGTTCGTGATGGTGCGCTCCTGCGCCTCGGCGATCCTCCGCGTGAGACGGCGCAGGTCCGCCTTGAGCGTGAGCCCGTGGTCGGGAAGCTCGGCCCCGTCGAACACGATCACGTGCCCGCCCGCGCCGCTCCGCTCGGCGTGCGCATGCAGGAGCGCCGCGCCCGATCGACGCGCCAGGAGCGCCGGCCCTACCGGAAACGGCACCCGGCGGCCGAAAAACTCCGCTTCCAGCGAGCGCACGAACACGTCGCCGTCCGTGAGAAGCACCACGATTCCGGACCGCTTGAGCGTCCGGAGCAGGGGGCGGAACCCCTCGCGCGGCGAGCTGACCAGGATCCGCTCGCGTTCCTTGAGAAGGCGCGCCGCCCTCGTGAGCCTGGCGTGGAACTGCACGCCGGTCACCACGTGGACCCGGAAGCCCAGCCGCGAGAGCGCGAGCCCCGCCAGCTCCCAGTTTCCCACATGAGGCGCCGACACGACCGCCCCCCGTCCGCGCCCGAGCGCCTCGTACAGGGTTTCCATGCCGCGAAACCGGAACCGGGCATCCAGCGCGCGCGAATCGAGCGAGCGCTGCCCCAGGTATTCAAGGACGAACCGGTGGTAGTTCTCGAAGATCGAGCGGGCGGTGCGGTCGAGCGCCGGTCGGTCGGTCGTGTGCCGGCCGGATTCGGCGATCGAGGTCAGATTCGACTCGACCGCGCGCCTGCGCTTGGAGTGGAAGGCGAACTCCACGCGCGCGGTCGCGCGCGCCAGGGACTCTGTGGCCTGCCGGGGGAGTGTGGGGACCAGCGCCAGGGCCGCCTCGATCAGGAGGTCCTGAATCACGGGTGCATCGCGCGAACAGCTCGGGGAGAAAACGGCACGCGGTGACGCTACACGAGCGCTCCGTGAACCGTCAAGAAATGGGGGAGGTCTTTTGTTTGACTTGTCGCCGCGGCTGACCCTAGAGTCCGGCCCAGGACAGCGTCATTTTGCCCACTCGCGGGATGGAAATAGCCATCCGCTCAGTGGCCGGCATCGGCGTCGGTCCCATCGGATTCAAACAGGGCATCGGCCGTCTCGACCTCGGAGAGGCAGCGGCATGGCGAGCCCTGGGCGACGTGCGGGCACACGGCGTACACGCGATTGTCGCGCCGGCAATAGACTTCCGTGACGCGGCGCGCGCCGCTTCGGGCCGTGGGGGTGTGCGGGTTGGGTTTCATGGCGACCTCCTCGGCTCAGGGCTTACGGGTGACCGTCGTTTCCGCGCCCCCACGCGGGCTCATCTTCGCTTCTCGACATTGTTCACGTGCAACGCGCATGCCATGGTTGGGTGGTCCATTCGGAGGTGGTGATGGCGAGTCAGAAGCTGGTGCGCTGCGAGATTCGAAGACCGGATTCCGAGGGAGACGCCACGGTGCGCTACGTGCCGCTCGAGATCTTCGGGCTCTGGGAATTCCTCATGCGATCCAAGCATCGGTTCGAGGTGATTCAGAGCGTCGCGTCGCTCTGGATCGACGTGGACGAGACGCCCGAGGTGGCCTACGGCGAGAACCAGTACGAGCGCGTCACCGAAGTGGAGCTCTTACGCTATTCGGATCACGACGGCATGTTCACCCGGGTGAGCCGCTATTTCCCGACCATCGAATACCCCGCGCTCAAAGAGCTCCTGCTCCGCCATTACGAGAGCGTGAACAATCCCGACGACCCCCACCTCCAGATCAAGGAACGCCAGGGGATCTGGATCCGGCGCGACCCGCGCGTCTGAGGGAGTCCCTCACCCGCGCGGATCCCCTATCTGCCGGCTGCCGTGCAACCTGCATCACGCGCTACCCGTAGCCCCGCGCGAAGTCGTTGCCTGGACTTCTCCGCCCATCACCCGGCGCGGAAGAAGCATTTCTCCTAAAGATTAGGCCTCCATCCACCGTTCTCTTTCCCGAGGCAGGGCGGCTACCCGGTCGCGTCACCCGTTCCGCCGCGGGCCAGGTCCGGATAGGAAACCAAAGAGAATCGAGGGAGCGACGCCATGGTGGTGGTGAGTTATTCGGGACGCGAGATCAACGCGAAGATCGTGTACTACGGGCCCGGTCTGAGCGGGAAGACGACGAACTTAGAGAAGATCTACGACAGTGTTCCCGAGACGAATCGGGGGCGCATGGTCTCGATGAAGACGCAGACCGACCGTACGCTCTTCTTCGATCTGCTTCCGCTCGACCTGGGCGACCTCCAGGGCATGAAGACCCGGCTCCTTCTCTATACCGTGCCGGGGCAGGTGTACTACAACGCCACGCGAAAGCTCGTGCTGAAGGGCGTCGACGCCGTCGTCTTCGTCGCGGATTCCGCGGCGGACAAGATGGCGGAGAACCGCGAGAGCTACGCCAACCTCGAGTTGAACCTCAAGGCATACGGGATCGACATCAAGACGATCCCGCTCGTGCTGCAGTACAACAAGCGCGACCTCCCGAGCGCGGTCTCGATCGCGGACCTGAACAAGGAGCTGAACCGCCTGAACGTCCCGTACTTCGAGGCTCAGGCGGCGAACGGCACCGGCGTGTTCGAAACGCTGCGCGGAGTCTCGAAGCTCCTGCTCGCGAAGATCACGAAAGACGTGCTCGAGAAGGACAAGGGCGCCGTTCAGGGTCTCGTGCGCGCGAAGGACAAGGCGGCGAGGGCCGAGGCCGCCAACGCCGCTTCCAAGAAGGAGGCGGAGCGCGGGGCGCCCACCGGCGGGAAGCTGCTGAAATACCTGAAGCGCGGCAAGGGAGAGCAGAGCGAGCCGGCCGAATCCGACGCGATGGAAGGGGAAGCCACCGCGGAGCAGGCCGCGCGGGGTGCGGCCGCCGCCGCATTCGAGCCCACGCCCCTCTTGGGCGACGACGCCTTGATCGACGACACCCCCGTGATCGAGATTCCCCAGAAGCTCAACGCCGAAGAGGAGCTGGTGCTGACCGAAGACGACATGATCGCGCATCCGCCCCCCGGCGCTCCGGCGCGGCCGGAGCCGGTTCGCCCCTCCGCCGCCGCGCCGAGCGTGGCTGACGAGGAATCGATCGGCGATTTCGAGCGCGACCCCGGCGTGCCCTCCTTGAGCGCTTCGAGTCTCCGCCACCCCGAGGGCTCGGGGTCGGGAGATTCGCGGCGGGTCTCGATTCCGATCGACCTGGGCGCCCTTCCGCGCTCGGGCCGCATCACCCTCACGGTGGAAGTCTCGATCCAGGTCCATTCGGACGAGCCTCCCGCCAAGAAGTCCGGGAGCCGGAAGAAGGCCGATGGCTTCGATGACTCCTTCACGCGCGATCTGGAACCCATCCCGTAGCCCTTTTTCGTTGACACGAGCTTCGCGCGATCCCTAGGCTGCGCCCGTGGATCGGGCCATGCCGATGACGATGTCGGACGCTCCGCTCGGAGCGTCGCAGGCAGGGAGCGAAGAGAGCCTCGCCCTCGCAGAGAATCTCGCGCGCGGCTCATCCGATCCCGAGCAGATCCGCGAAGCGGCCCGCATTTTCGCGCTCGAGGGACGCCGCGACCGCGCGGTCGACGTCCTGCGCCAGGGAATCCTCACGCACTCCCGTCACGCGGGCCTCTTGGTCTCGCTCGCGGACTTTCTCTCCCGCTCCGGGACCTTCGAGGAGGCGGATCTCTACTTTCAGAAGTCGCTCGAATCCAACCCGGAAGCTGTGGACGTCTGGTACCTGCGCGGGCTCCACCACGGGCGCCAGGGACGGACCGGAGAAGCCGCGGCCTCCTACGAGGAAGCGGTGCGGCTCAAGCCCGATCACGTGAAGGCCTGGGTGAACCTGGGCTTGGCGCGCGCCGACGGGGGCGACCGGGTCGGCGCCGTGAGCGCGCTCGAGCGCGCCATCTCCGCGGACCCTGGCTGCTCCGAGGCGCACTCGAACCTGGGCGCGCTTTACGCCGAGGAGGGCCTTCGCGAGGAGGCGCTGGCCGAATTCCGGCGCGCGGTCGACCTGGATCCAGAATCCTCGGAGTCGCATTTCAATCTCGGCTGGGCGCTGCTCGCCGAGGACGAGCTGGCGCAGGCGGAG
This sequence comes from Candidatus Eiseniibacteriota bacterium, assembly GCA_041484545.1. Lineage (GTDB taxonomy): Bacteria > Eisenbacteria > RBG-16-71-46 > SZUA-252 > SZUA-252 > WS-7. The sequence goes on from JBGPHU010000033.1 coordinate 8,783, forward strand.
GCGACGCTCCTCGAATCGGTGCGGCTGGATCCGGGGAACGTGGAGGGCTTGTACGCCCTGGCGCTCCTACATCAGCGCACCGGAGCTTATGCCAGAGCGGTCGCGGAGCTGAAGCAGGCGATCGAGAGGCGGCCCGACGATGCGCGCCTCCACTATTATCTGGGCGTCGCCTACAACAGCCAGGAAGCCGTGGATCAGGCAATACTGTGTTTAGAGACAGCAGTGCGTTTGAAGCCCGACGATCCCCGCATCCATCGTCTCCTCGGCGTGGCCTTCGACAAGAAGGAGCTGCCGGCCCGTGCCCGCGAAGCATACCGACGGGCCGCGGCCCTGAGCGGTTGACCCCGCCCGGCCCGCCCGGCCGGCTCGGCCGCGCGTTTACGACGGCCCGCCGTGAAGGCCGCGGGGCGTTCGCCCCCTTTCTCACATCCGGATTTCCCGACCTCGTCGAATCCGACCGCCTCGCCTCGGCGATCTGCGAGGAAGGCGTCGACCTACTCGAGCTTGGCGTGCCCTTCTCCGACCCGGTCGCCGACGGGCCCGTGATCCAGCGCACGACCGAGGCCGCGCTCCGCGCGGGCACCACGCTCGCGCACGTGCTGGGGCAGGCGATGAGGCTCCGGGCCCGCTACGAGACGCCGCTCGTGCTCATGACCTACCTGAATCCTGTCCTCCGCTACGGCGCCAAGCGATTCGCCGCGGACGCCGCGGCCGCGGGGGTGGACGGGCTCGTGCTCGTGGACCTGCCGCCGGAGGAAGAGCCAGGGCTCTGGGAGGATCTCCGCGGGGAAGGGATCGACACGATCCCGCTCGTGGCGCCCACCACCGACCCCGCGAGGCTCCCCAGGCTGCTCGAGGGGGCGCGCGGGTACATCTACGTGGTGGCGCGGCTCGGCGTCACCGGGAAGGGCCAGGAGGACGCCGCGGTCGATTCGCTCCTCACGCGCTGCCGCGTCCTGACCGACGCCCCGCGCTGTCTCGGGTTCGGCATCGGCCTTCAGACGCCGATCGAGCGCTACCGGGGGAAGGCGGAAGGCGTGATTGTGGGGAGCGCGCTTCTCGAGGCGATTCTCGCCGCCCGGACCGCCGACGCCCGCGAAGAGGCCGCACGGCGATTCGCGCGCGAGTTCCGAAAGAAGCTGCCCGGTCTCGGCCCCGCCTGATTCAGGGAAGGTTGGAAAGTCTCCAGAGCGCCCGGTCTCCGCTCCGATCCGACGATAACAGGATTCCGGTTCCATCCGGCGACCACACCGGGTGGCGTATCTCGGCGCCCTCGACATCCTGCGCCAGAACGTCGAACCCCCGCGCCTCGCCGAGCGGGCTCACGGTCCAGACTCCCCAGCGGCCGGAGCGGTTCGACGCGAAGAGAATCCGCGTTCCGTCCGGGCTCCATCTCGGGCTCCGGTCCACGGTGGGGCCCGTTCGCGGATCGACCGCTGCCGCCACCGTGAGCTGGACCGCGAGCGTATCGGTCAGGGAAACCCTCCAGATCTGTCTCGTCCCGTTGGGGCCCGCCGCGCTGAAGCAGATCTGGTTCCCCGCGGGATTCCAGTCGGGCTCCTGGGCAACGATCGATGCGGGGGTGAGGTAGACCGGCGCCAGCGGAGCCGCCGAGGTATCGGGGAGAAGCAGGAGCCGGCCGGAGTCCGGAGCGGCGCCTTCCACGTAGACGATCCCCGGGCCGGTGGGTCGAGGCGCGGGGGTCCATTCCCCGCCCGGAAAACCCGTGAGCCGGCGCGTGACACCCGCCGCCACCTCGCGGTACCAGAGGTCCTCGGTGCCGGATTGGTCCGAGGTCTCGATCAGGAGCCCGCTCCGCACCCAGCGCGGCGCGCGCTCGTTCTCGCTCCCGATCCCGGGCAGGACCACGAGTCCGCTGCCGTCTTCGCGCGCCAGGGCCACGCGGTCTGCGCCCCCCGCCCGCTCTTGAAACGCGATCGAATCCGCGCGCCAGTCGGGCCGGTCCGGCTCGATGACCTGGGGAGGCGTGACGCGTTCCCAGACCACGCCCGATGGCGAGACCAAACCGCTTCCACGGTGACCGCACGCGGAAAGAAGCCCGGCGGCGAGCGCGAACATCGCGACGCGCGCCACCGCGGAACGGGTGTTTTTCCTCATGGGCGCCGATCCTAACAGCGCGCGCGGCACGCGGCAACGAACGCTCTGGCTCGATCCGGCCTTCGTCGAGAATGCGCATCGGAAGCGAGCGGAGGCGGGCATTCCGGTTCAGAAGGTGGAGGGTCCTGCCGAAGAAAAATCAGGACGAGCCGCGAGTGGACGCGCACGAGGCGCGACCGCCTAACGCGGTCCAGGCCGGCAGGACGCCGGAGAGAGACAAGAGGGCACGATGCTCCTCCTGACCCGAAAGCTCGGCGAGAATATCCGGATCGGAGACGACGTGAAGATCACGATCGTGGAAGTGAAGGGTAATCACGTAAAGCTGGGAATCGACGCGCCGCCGAGCGTGAAGGTCCATCGCGAGGAGATCTACGAGCGCATCCAGGAGGAGAACCGCAGGGCACAGGCGGCCAAACCGGAGGGATCCGATGGCGTGGGAAGCGGCTCGAAGTGAGCCAACTCTACGAGGAGGGTCCCGCGGAGCTGGACCGCTGGCTCCGCCGCTGCGACGAGGTCCTGGCGTTGCTGGACTGCGCGCTCCGGGGATGCCGGAATGGGAGCCGTCCGGTGGTCGAGGAGGCGCTGCTCGAGTCCATGCAGTGCCTGGAGCTCGCGAGCGAGGACGTGGCGGGACGAGTGCTCGGGATTCTCGACTTCTGCATGGCGGAATCGGCGGAGGGCCGGTTCGACGAAGCGGCCGAAGCCCTCGTCGATCTGAAAGAGAGCTGGACCGAAGCGATCGCATCGATCCGGAGGGACCGCAGCCGTGCCGCTAACCTCAATTGAGCCTCCTGTCCAAGCGTCCTCGCGGATGACGGAGATCCGGCGCCGTATACGGGATCGCTACTACGATCGTCCCGAGGTGCGCAGGATTCTGAGCCGCCTTCTGATACGCCGGCTCGCGCGTGAGGGCGCGACCTCAGGGCCGGGACGCCCTGAATCCGCTTGACCGGGCCGAAAGGTCACTGGTAAGAACATTACCGGCGCCCTGAGTTCCTTCCACACCCGGATGCGAGGTCGAGCGCGTACAACATGCCGGAAACCGGCTGGACGGCCGCAGACTTGCTTCAACGCGCGGATCCGAGTGCGAAGGCCCGCGAGACGCAGGGACTCCAGACGGAGAGTTTCGGCGCCGAGTTGAGCCGCGCTCTCGAGGATCGCGTATTCGATCCCGATCCTGAAACCCGCTTTCTGGCGATCAGCCTCATCCCCGGCACACCGAGCCCCGTCCCACCCGATCTTCTCGCTTCCGTTCTCGAGGACCCCTGCCCGGACGTCGTCCTGTCCGCCGCCCTGGCCATCGCAACGCTCCGCTTTCCCCGCGCGTGCGATTCCCTTTCCGAATGCCTCGCGTCGAGACCCGGCCTGGCGGGTCCCCTGGCGCTCGCGCTCGCGAAGCTGGAGGATCCGGGAGCCGAAGAGCTCCTGATCGACCGGCTGGGCGAGGAGGAGCAGGCGGTCCGGATCGCGGTGATCCGCGCTCTGGGGGCGATTGGGAAGGAGCGGTGCGTTCCGGAGCTTCTGCGATTCCTCCGCTGCGGCGAATCATCCGTCGAGGGGGAGGCGCTCGCGGCTCTTACCAGGCTCCACGAGCGCATCCCCCACGCGTTCACGGCGTCGGAGCTGCCGCCCGGTATCCTCGAGGAGAAGCTGGGAGACCTTGCGGGATCGCACGATCCCGGCATCCAGCGCACCGCGGTTTCCCTTCTGGCCTGGCTTCGGCCGCCCGGGGCTCCCGCGCTCCTCCTGCCCCTCCTCGATTCGCGGGATCGCGGGGTTCGGGATCGGGCCCGCGAGACGCTCGGCCTCATCGCGGCGTCGGCGGAGCGCGAGACGCTCCTGGCCATAACCTTGGCCGCGGACCGGGTCCCGTCGGTGGCCGCGCTTGCGCTCGACCGCGTGGCGGCCGTGCGCGAGGAGGAGGGGCGCGCCTGTTGCCTCAAGCTCCTGGCGCACGACGATCCGCGCGTGCGCGAGCGGGCCGCGGCGCTCGCAGGTCGCTCCGGCGGCCCGGGCGCCGCGGAGGCTCTCCTCTCGCTCACCGAGGATCCGGTCGGACACGTGCGCGCGCAGGCGGCCGAGGCTCTGGGTCTTCTGCGCCGGGCGGATGCGGGCCCCGCCCTCCTTGCACTCCTCTCGGACTCCTATCCCGACGTGAGGCAGGCGGCGCTCACGGCGCTTCGGGCCATCCGCGAGCACGAATTCGACGCGGCCGCGCTCTTTGACTCGGCACGCGACGGATCGACCCGCGCGTCGGCCCTCCGCGCGTGCGACCCGCGCCGGGTCCCCGCTCCCTTCGAAGCCGCGGTGTCCGACCCGGACGCGGGCGTGAGGGCCGCCGCCGCGATGAACCTGAACGAGAACGGAGTCTGGCTCGAGTGCGCGGCGGCGCTCCTCGCGGACGAGGATCCCCGGGTGCGGGCCCACGCGCTGCGTGCCCGGCTCAAGGCGTCGGCCGCGCTCGGTCTCGGAGCGCTCCGGCCCTTCCTCCGCGACCCTGACGCCGGCGTGAGACAGACCTTCGCGGCCGGGCTCGAGCACGTCACGGGGATCGAACGCTCCGCATGGCTCCGCCTGCTTCTATTCGACCCGTGCGCCGCGGTCGGCCGCTCCGCCGCGCGCGCGCTTGCGCGCGGCCAGGACCAGGACGCGGTGGGCGCGCTCCTCGAGGCGGTCTCCACCGCGGCGCTCCCGGTCGCCGCGCAGGCGATCGAGTCGCTGGGGACGGTGGGCGACGCGGAAGCGCTCCCGCGACTCCGCGCCGTGGCGCGCGGCGGCGATCCGGCGCTGCGCGAGCTTTCCGTGGATGCCGTCCGGCGCATCGAGGCGGCGCGCGCATGAGATCCCGCAGCGTCCTTCACGCCGGCGGCGAGCCGTCCCCTCCCGGCCAGCACGGTCTCGAGGCCGCCTGGAGCTTCCTCCGACACGCTCCGCTGGGCGTGCTCGCGATCGGCCGGGACGGAACGGTTCTCGCGATCAATCCAGCCGCCTCGAAGCTCCTCGGCTACGCGAGCGAGGAAGTGGAAGGGGAGGCGGTCGCGCAGATCCTGCGCGCTCCGCGCGGCGAGTCGCACGTCTCCCCCGGAGCGTGCGCGGCGCCGGAGGAGGCGCGCGAGGTGGAGGTCGTCACCCGATCCGGGGACGTGCTGCCCGTGGGGCTGAGGCTTCTTCCGCTCGAAGGGCTTGACGGGGCGCTCCAGGGCACGCTCGCGCTATTTCAGGATTTGCGCGAGCAGAAGGCGCTCGAGGAGCAATGGCGCCGCCGCGACCGGCTCGCCTCGCTGGGCGCCCTGGCCGCCGGGGTCGCCCACGAGATCCGCAATCCCCTCGCGGGGATCGGCACCTCGGCCCAGGTCATGAAGCGGCGCCTCGAGGTCGGGGACCCGCGCGCCCAGTTCATCGATCTCATCCTCGAGGAAGTCTCGCGGCTGGACCGCATCGTGACCGGGCTCCTCCAGTTCGCCCGTCCCAACACGCCCCGGCTCCAGCGCCAATCCATCCTTCCGGCTCTGGAGAAGGCGCTCACGCTCGTCCACGAAGTCGCCGTGCGCCAGAACGTCCTCATTTCGATCGAGCGGGCCGACACGGTGCCCGACGTCTACGTCGACCTGGACCAGGTCCTACAGGTGATGCTCAACGTGATCATGAATGCGCTCCAGGCTCTGGACCAGGGTGGCGAACTCTCGGTCACGGTGGGCCCGGTGCGCAAGCGCCTCGCCGAGCGCTCGCGGCTCGGGCGGCGCGCGGAAGACCGGCTGGGCCAGCGCCGGCCCGCGCCGCTCCTCGATCTCGTCGAGGTGCGGATCCAGGACAACGGTCCGGGGATTCCCGCGGCCGTGCTCGCGCGCGTCTTCGATCCGTTCTACACGACGCGCACGCAGGGGACCGGGCTCGGTCTCAGCATTTGCCAAACGATCATCGGAGAGCACGGAGGATCCATCTCGATCGAAAGCGTGGTCGGGCAGGGGACGAGCGTGCTCATCGACTTACCCGTGGAGAAACGACATGGAGACAGGCGCGGTAATCCTCGCTAGGCAGACGTTCGGGATTCTGGTCGTGGACGACGAGAAGACCCTCCGCTACGCGCTTCAGGAGGGTCTCTCGGAAGAGGGGTATCGGGTGGAGACGGCCGGAGACGTGTCCTCGGCGCTGGCGATCCTGAGTCGCGAGGAGTTCCATCTCGCCCTGCTCGACCAGAAACTTCCCGACGGGAATGGGCTCGACCTCTTGAAAGAGATCCGCACCCGATATCCGGAGACCCAGGTCGTGATCATGACGGCATTCGGGAAATTCGAATCGGCGGTCGAAGCCACCAAGGCCGGCTGTTTCGATTACATCGGGAAGCCGTTCGAGCTGGATCACATGAAGCTCGTGATCAAGAACGCGCTCTCCCAGACGCGCCTCTCCGAGGAGGTGAAGCGCCTCCGCGCCGCCGAGCGCCGCCGCGCGGGCTCGACGCTCATCGTGGGCGGAAGCTCGAAGCTCGCGAAGATCTTCGAGACGGTGCGCAAGGTCGCGACCAGCGGGAGCTCCACCGTGCTGCTCCAGGGGGAGACGGGCGTGGGGAAGGAGCTTCTCGCGCGTGAGGTCCACGACCTGGGGCCCACCCACGACGGCCCCTTCGTCGAGGTGAACTGCAGCGCGATCCCCGAGACCCTGCTCGAGAGCGAGCTTTTTGGATTTGAGCGCGGCAGCCACACCGACGCGAAGCGGATGAAGAAGGGGCTCATGGAGGTCGCGAACGGAGGCACGCTCTTCCTGGACGAGATCGGGGATATGAGCCTCGGGCTCCAGTCGAAGCTCCTCCGCGCGCTCGACCAGAAGCGCTTCCGCCGCCTCGGCGGAACGAGCGACATCGTGGTCGAGACCCGGATCGTGGCCGCCACGAACCGCGATCTCAAGTCTCTCGTGGCTCAGGAGAAATTCAGGGAGGACCTCTACTTCCGGCTCGACGTGATCCGGATCGTGGTCCCGCCGCTCCGCGAGCGTCCCGAAGACATTCCGCCCCTCATCGACCACTTTGTCGGCATGTGGAACCGCGACCTGGGCCGGAACGTGAAGGGTCCGAACGACCGCGCGCTGGAGTTTCTCCTGGCCTACCGCTGGCCCGGAAACGTCCGCGAGCTGAAGAACGTGATCGAGCGCGCCATCCTGCTCGAGAGCGAGGAGTGGATCCTGCCCGAACACCTTCCGCTGGAGATCGTGGGGGCCACCGGCGGAGGCGCCGTGGTGCTGGAAACCCGGCTCAAGGGGGAAGGGGGGATCACGACGCTCGCGCAGGCCGAGCGGATCGCGATCGAGATGGCGCTGGGGAAGGCGGGAGGCAACAAGACCAAGGCGGCGGAGTGGCTCGGCATCTCGAGGCAGACCCTGCGCACCAAGCTCAAGGAATACCGGATCGAGTCGGCCGGGGGTCATGGCGGTTGAACGGGCCGGCGCGGATCTCACGCGCCGGCCGCTCGAGGCCCTCGAGAAGCGTCTCGGGGAGGTGCTCGGGCTCTCCCTCCGAGAGTGCGCCCCCGAGGGTGTGGTGCCGCGCCTTCGCCACCGCATCGAGGACCGCGCGTTCGACGGTCCCGACGCCTACGCGGAATACCTCCTCTACTCGGCGGACCGCTCGGCGTGGGAAGACCTGGCGGAGACGCTCACCGCGAACGAATCGCGCGTGTTCGGCTCTCCCGGAGACTTCTCGCCCCTGTTCGAGATGGTGTCCGATCCCGATTGGGTCCGGCTCCGGCCGGGCACGAAGCCGTTCCGATGCCTGAGCGCCGGCTGCGGAACCGGCGAGGAGGCGTACTCGCTCGCCGTTGTACTCGCCGAGGCGCGGACGCGAGCGCCCGCGTTCCAGTTCGAGGTGATCGGCGCCGACCTGAGCGCGCGCGCCGTGGCCCGCGCGCGCCGCGGCGCGTACCCCGCCTCGCGCGGCGAGTCGATCCCGAGGGAGCTGCGCGAACGCTACTTCACCGAGCAAGACGGCGGGATCGTGGCGGGCCCGCTCAAGTCGCACGTCCGCTTCGCGCGGCTCAACCTCTGCGAGCCCGATTCGCTACTCTGCCTGGGCGCCTTCGACCTGATCCTCGCGCGCGGCTTCCTTTTCTCGCTGACGTCGGAAGGGCGGCGCGCGGCGCTCGCGAACCTCGCGCGGGCGCTCAAGCCCGGAGGCATCCTTCTGCTCGGACCCGAGGACTCGATCGGCGAGACCGACCTCGGACTCCAACCCATCCGCTGGGGGGATCGCTACGCCTACGAGTCGCCCGACCCCACGCCGCCGGCCTCCGCCGTGCGTGACGCGGGCGAGGGACCCGACCCCGGCCTGGCGCTCGTCGCCCACCGCTCGGGGCTGGTCCGCGCCTGGGTCCGGATCCTCCTCGAGCAGCGAGGACTAAGGGTCGAGGAGGCGCCGCACGGCGTCCGGACGCTGGAGCGCGCTGCGCTCGGCAGACCTCCGTCCATCTACTTCCTCGAGCGCACCCTGCCACCCCGCGGAGCCTCGTGGGTTCTGGAGCGTATCTCAAGCCTCGGGATCGCGAAGCCGGGAGCGGTGGTGTACCTCTCCCCGAGTGCCTGTTCCGGCGACGACCCGCCCACCATCGGCGTTCCGCTCACCCGGCTGAGCCTCGACAACGTCCTCGCCCCTCCCACGCCCTGAGTCTCTTCTCGATCACATCCGGGAGCGGGAGCTCTGGACCGCGCGCGGGCACGCTCGCGACGCCGCACGGGGAGGTGCCCACCCCCGCGTTCATGCCGGTCGGCACCCAGGGTACCGTGAAGGGGCTCACGCCTTCGGACCTTCGCGCGTCGGGGACCCGCATTCTCTTGTCGAACACCTACCACCTGATGCTCCGCCCCGGCTCGGACACGATCCGGAGCCTGGGCGGGCTGCATCGCTTCATGGCCTGGGACCGTCCGATCCTGACCGACAGCGGCGGGTATCAGGTGCTGAGTCTGAAAGAACTGGTGAAGGTGTCCGAAGAGGGCGTGGAGTTCCGGTCCCACCTGGACGGAACGCTCGAGTTCCTGACGCCGGAGCGCGCGATGGAGGTCCAGGCGGACTTGGGCTCCGACTTCGCGGTGACGCTCGACCACGCGGTCCTGCTCCCGCTCGACGCCGCGGCGCAGCGGGAGGCGGGGGAGCGCACGCTTCGCTGGACGGAGCGCTCGCTCCGGCACGCGCGGACCCTCTCGACGCCGGGCGGGTACCGCCAGATCCTCTTCGCGATCGTGCAGGGCGGAGGCGATACGGCGCTGCGCAGGGAAATGGCCGAACGGACCGCCGCGCTGGAATGCGAGGGTTTCGCGATCGGCGGGCTGTCGGTCGGGGAAACCAAGAGCGAGACCTGGGAGCTGGCCAAAGCGGCGGCCGAGGCACTTCCCCCTCACCGTCCCCGCTACCTCATGGGGATGGGAACGCCGCTCGATCTCCTGGACGGGATCGCCTGCGGCATCGATCTCTTCGACTGCGTGCTTCCGACGAGGAACGCGCGGAACGGGATGGCCTTCACGAGCGAGGGTCCGGTGAACATCCGGAACGCGGGGCACGCGCGCTCGGACCGGCCGCTGGATCCTGAGTGCCCGTGCGAGGCGTGCGCCCTCTTCACCCGCGCGTATCTCCGGCATCTGCATCTCGCGGGAGAGATCCTCGCGCACCGAATGCTGACCTTGCACAACGTGACGTTTTACCAGACACTGATGGAAGCCGCACGCCGCGCGATCGAGCGCGGCGATCTGCGCGAGTACGCACGGGAATTTTCGGAGCGCTACCGCGAGCGGGGCGTGGATTCCCCCGCGCCCCCGTGAGCCCTTAGGAGAATCCATGTTCGCAGTCGTATTCGCACAGGCGGCTCAGGCTGCGCCCGAGGCGGTTTCACCGATGGACCAGATGATCCACATGGTCATGCTGCTGGGTGTGACCGTGGGGATCGTGTACTTCATGATCATCCGCCCCCAGCAGCGGAAGCAGAAGGAGACCGAAGCCATGCGGGCCTCCATTCGCAAGGGAGACCGCGTGCTGACGACCGGGGGGCTCTACGGCACCGTGGTGGGAGAGCGCGACGGCATCGTTGTGCTCAAGGTGGCGGACGACGTGAAGCTGGAGTTCGCCCGCGAGGCCATAGTCCAGGTCAAGGAGCGCAGTGGATAAGAAGCCCCTCACGCTCCGCTATTACGGGGACCCGGTCCTCCGCAAGAAGTCCGAGCCCGTCGCGTCGGTCACGCCGGAGATCCGCGAGGTGATCGCGGGACTCTTCGACACGATGTACCGCGAGCGCGGTATCGGGCTCGCCGCGCCCCAGGTCGGGATCTCGCAGCGCATCTTCGTCCTGGACGTGGAGGGAGAGGGTGGGCAGCGCGCGAAGCTCGCGTTCGTGAATCCCGCCCTCGTGCGCTTCGCGGGGAGCGTCGTGGGCGAGGAGGGCTGCCTCAGCATCCCCGGGATCCATGCCGACGTGAAGCGCCACGCCGACGTTACCTTCGAGGGGCAGGACGAATCGGGCGCGCGCGTCACCATCCACGCGCAAGGTCTCCTCGCCCGGGCGCTGCAGCACGAGCTCGACCACTTGGACGGGGTGCTCTTCGTGGACCGGTTGAGCGCGATTCGCAGAAAACTCCTCGAGCCCAAGCTCGCGCGGATGCAGGTCGGCGATGCCGACGATTCCTCGTCCAGCGCTTCCGTTTCGCCATCGTTCTAGCGGGCGCCATGCGCCTCGTGTACTACGGCACTCCCGCCCTCGCCGTCCCCACCCTGAACCGGCTCGTGGATGAGGGAAGGGCCCCTTTGCTGGTGGTGACGCGCCGCGACCGCCCGAAGGGGCGCGGGCTCACGGTCGGTCCTTCTCCGATCCGGGCGGCGGCGGAGTCGCGCGGCCTTCCGGTCGCGACCCCAGCCAAGGCCGGGGCGCCCGAGGAGATCGAGCGGGTCCGCGCGCTCAAGCCCGATCTTCTTCTCCTCGCCGCGTACGGGCAGATCCTGAGCCCCGAGCTTCTGGCGGTTCCGCGGATCGGGGCGTTGAACCTCCATTTCTCCCTGTTGCCGCGCCACCGGGGCGCCTCGCCGATCCAGGCGGCGATCCTGGCGGGGGACACGGAGACCGGCGTCACCACCATGTGGATGACCGAGAGGCTCGACGAGGGCCCTCTCTTCGCCTCCTGTTCGACACCGATCGGACCCGACGAGGACGCGGGCTCTCTGACCGCGCGCCTGGCCGAGCTGGGCGCGGCGTGCCTCTCGGAAACCCTGGCGCGCGTCGAGCGCGGCGAGGCGATCCGCGACGCTCAGGATTCCTCTCGTGCCACGTACGCTCCCAAGATCACGCGCGAGAGCACGAGGCTCTCGCTCCGGGACGATCCGGTTCTCTTCTCGCGGAAGGTGCGCGCGTTTTCCCCGAAGCCGGGCGCCCATCTGGCTCTCGGGAGCGGGGATTCCTTGCAGGTATTGGCCGCCACGCCCGGAGGCGCCCCCGCGCCCGGAAGCGCCGTCGCCTCCGGGAGCGCGCCTTTGCCCGGCACCGTCCTCGCGCTGGACCGGGAGCGCGGGCTCCAGGTGGCCCTCGGCCAAGGCTCGGTCTGGCTCCGGAGAGTGCGTCCCGGCGGAAGGAAGGAAATGGGAGGCCAGGACTACGCGAACGGCGCGCGGCTCACGCCCGGAGCCCGTCTCCCCGAGGAGGACCACGCGCGATGACGACCCAGAAAGGCAAGCGCCGGAAGCCCTGGGCGCGCAAGCAGCCGCTGGGCGCGAGGGAGCTGGCGCTCCAGATCTTCGCGGCGATCGAGAGCCGCGGCGCCTTCTCCGACCGGCTGCTCGAATCCCGGCTGCAAGACTCCGAGCTTTCGGCCGAGGACGCGCACCTCGTGACGGCCTTGGTCCAGGGCACGCTGCGCCGCCGCGCCACGCTGGATCACCACCTGGCCTACTTCGCGCGCGAGAACTGGGCCGGACTTCCCGCGTGGATCAAGGGAACCCTCAGGCTCGGCGCGTTTCAGATCTTCTTCATGGACCGGATTCCGGCCCGCGCCGCCGTGGACGAGAGCGTGAAGCTGGCGAAGAAGTACGGCC
>JBGPHU010000034.1:0-20444 GCA_041484545.1 Candidatus Eiseniibacteriota bacterium
AGTGCATGCCGAGAAACCGCGCGGGCCGGTCCGAGGTCGCGGCAAGCTCCGTGATGCTGAGCGAGGAGGTGTTCGTGGCGATGACGCCATCCGCCGCGATGTGCGCGGCGAGCTCAACGTAGACCTTGGCCTTGATGGAGACCGACTCCGGCACCGCCTCGATCGCGAGGTCGGCGCCCTTGGCGGCGTCGAAGCCGGCGGAGTAGGTGAGTCGCTCGCGCGCCGCGCGCGCTGCCGGCTCGTCGATCTCGCCCTTCTCGCGCGCCCGGTCCAGGATCTTCTCGACCTCGGCGCGCGCGGATTGGAGCGAGGCGGGATTCGGCTCGATGACCGCGGTCTGATACCCGGCCCGCGCCGACGCGAGCGCGATCCCGCGCCCCATGACCCCCGCGCCGATGACGACGACGCTGTGTACGGTTTCAACCGTTCCGGGATTTGCCGTCATCCCTGTCCTCTCGGTCAATGTCGTCATGGTTCCTTATCCACTTTGCGAATGAGGTCGAGGAATTGTTTCTCGTTGAAGCGCGAGCCTGGATCTGGACGCACTGTCGGATCCGCTCGGCGTTCCTTCATCAAGAGGCGGCCGTTTCGGTATCCAATAACCCCGGGCACTACCGGACGGCCTCCCGGCTTTTCGGCTTCGAGCAGGAACATTCCCTGATTCGCGCCAACGATCGAGGAGTAGCCGTTCCGATGGGATCCGAGATCTGCCGCTGCCAGTAGAATGTATCGTTGATGAAGGTGGAAAACGGGTTCATCCTCGCACCATATGCTCTCGCCATCGACTTCACCACCGCACGTTGTGAGGATAAGGCTCTTCGCGCTGCGCGCACCCTTCGCGTACACGACATCGGAAAACGTTACCCTTGTTACGACCGTGCCCTCGAGTCTCTCGGCTCTTATGCCGGTGACGGTTCCAGCAAATGCGACTCCCGCAGTTCGAACGCAGGTCCTCAAGTCCATTCGCGACAAGAGAGCTGGGGCGTCTTGAGCCACGGCGACAATCCCAGCGACACAGAGGCCAGCCACGAGTAGGCGGCGGAGAGCGCCACGATGAGGGTGCTGATCAGCCAATTCCGTCATAGGCCACCATGGTATATGATGGCGGCCTGATGCGCTCTATCCTCGCTCTGGTCCTGGCCCTCCTCATTCTGGCGGCGGAAGCTCCTGGATTCTTCGCGGAATCTCCCGTATGCGCGGCCGTCGATGGCAGGGACGCCGCTGGTCCGGGGCAGGCCGCCCGCGGCAAGTCCTGCTGCGGCACGGCCTCGTGCCCCATGCACGCGAAGGGAGCCGCCGGGGCATGTCGCATGTCCGGCGCCGACGCAGTGACCGGCGTTACGACAGGAGAGGTCCAGCTCTGCGCCCCCTCATGCGGCCGGCAAGGCGCCCAGGTGCTTCCGGGCGCCACCGATCCCGGGACGCTTGGCCGAGCCGGCGCACCGGCAACGCTCCTCGAGGCTGCGCGGCCGGTCCATTCTGCGCTCCGCGAGCTTCCGGCAAGAAATCCGTTACCCTCCGATCCTCCTCCGCGCGCGTAGCGCGCACTCCCGCTCAAGAGATTTCGCTCGGCCGGCGCTTCCCGTCGAAGCGCCTCGGCCTCGCTTCTAACGCGGAGGAGGAATTCAGTCCCATGTCTCATCGCGCCCTCGTACTGTTTCTCGCCCAGGCCCTGACACTCATGCCAGGCGCCGCGCTCGCGAGCTGCGGCTCGGATCATTGTCCTATCGATCCGGGTCTGCTCTGGGAACGCTCGCTTCTCACGTTCGATCTCACGCAGCAGTACATCGATCAGAATCAGCCCCGCGCCGGGACGAGCGACGTCGCGGTCGGGGCCATCCCCTCCGGGGAAGACGAGGTCCGGACTCTGAGCCGGATCACCACCGCGCGGGCCGTGTACCAGCCGAGCGAGGCTTGGTCGGTCGTAGCCTCGCTCCCCTTCGTGAGCCGCTACCACGAGCACATCCACAACGCGGCCGGCAGTCCGGCCGTGCTTCAGCGGTGGAGCTTCAATGGCGTTGGCGATCTCGACGTGGACGTTTCGCGCACATTCAAAGGCGGCGGCGAGAGTCCGACCCATTATCACCTCAGCGCGGGCATCAAGGCGCCCACCGGCGTGCGCCATGTCGAGGAATTCAACGGAGATGAGCCCGAGCCGCCGGCTCGTCCGGGGAACGGCGCCTGGGCAGCGATCGCGGGCGCGGGCGCGCAGTGGTCGATCCAGGCGAAGATGCCGGGCGGCCAATACGGAGCGATCCCGGTTCGGCTCAGCGTGCTCGGACATGCGAGCGGGCGGGGGACCGAACGCTACAAAGTGGGCTCCGAGCTGCAGACCAATCTCGGCATGAGCTATCCGATCACGCGCGCGATCGAGATGCTTCTATCGGCGGACTTCCGTGTCCGCGCCAAGGACGATCCGGGTGATACGGACGCCGAGGCGGGTCACACCGGCGGCACGGCGGCGTTCGTGAGCCCCGGGATTCGGGTCAACGTGGCGGAGAAGACGGCCTTCTACGGCATCGTGCAGCTACCGGTGTATCAGCGGGTCAACGGGATCAATCTCGTCTCGGACTTCAATCTCTACCTGGGCGTGACCCACGCGGCGCTGTAGGTCGGGCGCGGGGGCGCGCCGCGCGCCTCAGAGCCGCGGGAGCGTGACTCCGCGCTGGTCCTGGTACTTGCCCTTCTTGTCCTTGTAGGAAGTCTCGCACACGTCGTCGGCGCCGAGGAAGAGCACCTGCGCGATTCCTTCGTTGGCGTAGATCATCGCGGGGAGGGTCGTCGTGTTCGAGATCTCGAGCGTCACATGCCCTTCCCATTCCGGCTCGAGCGGCGTTACGTTCGTGATTATGCCGCAACGTGCATAAGTCGATTTTCCGAGGCAGATCGTCATGACGTCGCGTGGAATGCGGAAGTACTCGACGCTGCGCCCGAGCGCGAACGAGTTCGGGGGCACGATGCAGACCGCTCCCTTGAAATCCACGAACGACTTCGAGTCGAAGTTCTTCGGATCCACGACCGAGCTGCTGATGTTCGTGAAGATCTTGAACTCATCCGCGATCCGAAGATCGTAGCCGTAGGAGGAAACGCCGTAGGAGATGGTTCCGTCGCGCACCTGTTTTTCCGCGAAGGGCTCGATCATCCGGTGCTCGCGGCACATCCGGCGAATCCATTTGTCGCTCTTGATCATGAGGTTCCCCGTAGCGGACGCCGTCGATGCCAGTCTGGACGCGGGCATTGTGCCACGACCTTCGGGGGCGGTCCAGGACGGCTCGAACAGAGGGGAAATCGTCGCGGAGAACTTCGGTGCGGTGGACTGGCGTGCTGCCGGCGCTACGTGCGCTACTTGCCCAGGTTGCTCCCGAGTTGAGCCTTCTCGATGTACTTGGCCAGAGTATCGATGTGGTATGGCTTGTCCACGAACCCGTCCGCGCCTTCGTCCCGGAGCGAGCCGGCGGCCGTGCGGTCGGAGTATCCGCTGGAAATCAGGATCGGGAGGTGGGGCTCGATCTCGCGGAGCGCCCGGAACGCCTGATAGCCGCTCATCCCGGGCATGATGAGGTCGAGAAGCACCACGTCCGGGCGGGCGCCCTTCCGCAAGCTCTCGACGGCCTTCTCACCGGACTCGGCGATCATCACGGAATAACCCAGGTATTTCAGGATCTCCGATGCGACCTGCCGAACCGGCTCCTCGTCATCCACCACGAGAACAGTGCCTTTGGAATCGGTCAACGGGACTCCCGAAGAGAAGGGCTGAGGAGGTTCCACCTCCGTGTTTTCTACCTCGGTGGTTTTTACCTATTCGATGCATCGGCATCCGATCCTGAAACTTGAGCCCCATCGGACGGTCCGCTCCCCTATAATTCCTCACCCATGGAAAAACGCCTCTACATCGAGACTTACGGCTGCCAGATGAATGTTGCCGACTCGGAGTTGATGCTGGGCCAGCTCGGACGGGCGGGCTACCGGCGCGTGGAGACGCCGGACGAGGCGGACGTGATTCTCGTGAACACGTGCGCTATCCGGGAGCACGCGGAGCAGCGGATTTACGGCCGCCTGGGCGAGCTGACGCGCCACAAGCTGAGGCGTCCCGGCGTGGTCCTGGGCGTCGCGGGGTGCATGGCGCAGCATCTGCGCGCGAGGCTGATCGAGCGCGTGCCTCAGGTCGACCTGGTGGTCGGCCCCGACGGGTACCGCCATCTCCCCGAGCTGATCGCGGAGGCGCGCGAGGAGCCCACGCTCGCGGTGCGCCTGAGCCGCGTGGAGACCTACGGCGACTTAGTCCCCGCGCGCGCCGACGGCGTGCGCGCCTGGGTGAGCATCATGCGGGGGTGCGACAAGTTCTGCGCGTTCTGCATCGTGCCCTACGTTCGCGGCCGGGAGCGGAGCCTCCCCGCGGACGAGGTGATGCGACAGGTCGAGCACGCGGCGGCGGAGGGTTTCCGCGAGATCGTGTTCCTGGGCCAGACCGTGAATGCCTACCGGGATGCCGAAGCGGGGGTCGATTTCGCCGACCTCCTCACGCGGGCGAACCGGGTTCCGGGGATCGCGAGGATCCGATTCACGTCGCCGCATCCCTCCGACATGACCGATCGCGCGATCGGGGCGATGGCCTCCTGCGAGAAGGTGCCTCCGCATCTCCATCTTCCGCTCCAGTCGGGCTCCGACCCGGTGCTCGAGCGGATGCGACGCATCTACACGATGGAGGAATACGAGCGCTTGGTCGCCAAATTCCGGCTGGCCATACCCGGGATCGCGCTTTCGACCGACATCATCGTCGGCTTCCCGGGCGAGACCGAGGACGACTTCCAGGCGACGCGGACGGCGATGGAGCGGATCGGATACGAGAGCGCCTTCATCTTCAAGTATTCACCGCGCCCGGGGGCGCGCTCGGCGGATTGGCCCGAGACCGTGAGCGAAGAGGAGAAGACCCGCCGCATCACGCTCTTGATCGAGGAGCAGAAGACGAGGTCGCTCCTCAAGAACGAGTCCGACGTCGGCTCCACGATCGAAGTCCTGGTGGAAGGACCCAGCCGGGGGACGCCGTCCTTGTGGTTCGGAAAGTCCGCGCACTTCAAGACGGCCGTGTTCGCGCATCGGGACGAGCGCGTGGGAGATCTGGTCCCGGTTCGCGTCGCCGCGGCCACGCCGCACGCGCTGTTGGGGGAGGGCGTACGGACAGCCGGCTTCGCGGCGGTGGAGGACGTCCTGGCCTGAGCCTCCGCTCGGGCGTCCCGCTCCTCCTGCTCGCCGCGTCGCTCCTTGCCGCACCGCGCGCCCACGCCGCACCGCGCGTCCACGCCGTCGTTCCTCCGGGTCTCCGCTACCGGATCGAAGTCACCCTCGACCCGCTCCGCCACCGTCTTTCCGGGCACGAGACGATCACGTACCGGAGCGGGGCGGACTCCACGCTCCACGCGATCTACCTCCACGCGTACCCGAACGCGTTCCACGACCACCGCACGCTCTACGCCCGGGAAGGGGAGCGCTGGGGCGAGGACTACGCGGTCCGATTGTCGACACCAGGGGAACGGGCGTGGATGACAATCGATTCGGTCACGGTCGGCGGCAGGAGCGCGGCGATAGTTCTCGACGAGACGGTCGCGAGGATCGACCTGCCCCGGCCGCTCGCGCCGGGGGATTCCGTGACCGTGCGGCTTCGATTCGCGGTCCAGGTCCCGAAGCCTTTCAACCGTTTCGGACGCGTCGGCGACGCCTATTCCATCGCGCAGTGGTACCCCAAGGTCGCGGTCTACGACGATCTCGGATGGCACGCCGACCCGTATCATTATTTCTCCGAGTTCTACGGCGACTACAGCACGTTCGACGTCGCGGTCACGTTGCCGGACCGCTTCTGGGTCGGCGCCACCGGCGTGCTCGCGCGCGCAACGGGAGGTGACAACGAGATCCCGCTCGCGGATCAAGATGCCGCGCGCGACAGCGTCACCATCCACCTCCGTGCGGTTCCGGCCGACTCGCTTCGCGGCCGGTGGCCCAAGGGCATGCTGAGCGTGGAGACGGATCCGCCGCAGGAGCCCCAGGGGAAGGAGCACGGCCCGCTCGAGGTGACGCGCGAGAAGGGCGTCTCGCTCCGCGCGGCGCGCGGCGCGCCGGTCCACTACAGCTACTCCTGGGCCCAGTCGGCAGAGAAGACCCATGGTGGCGAAGCGGGGAAGGAGTACCGCCAGGAGGCGGACGCGGCCGGAAGGCCCGGGCCGCTCCATCTCGTCATCGCTTCCCGCGACACGACGGTCGTGGACTCGATCCGGGCGCTCGCGCCGAGGGGCGCTCCCGAGGACAGCGTCTCTCCCTCGCTCAAGACCCTCTTCTTTCACGCGGATCGCGTGCACGACTTCGCGTGGGTCGCTTCCCCCGAGTACGTCCGCGCCGACACGGTGTGGAATGGGATCCTGATCCGCGCGCTCTCCTTCCGGGAGGATCAGGACCGCTGGCGCGATCAGCGGGCGTTCACCGTCTCCGCCATGGGGTTCATGACGCGCGAGGTGGGTCCCTACGTCTGGCCCTCCTTCACGAGCGCCGAGAGCTACATGGGCGGCGGGGCGATGGAGTATCCGATGCTCATCATGAACGAGCCGGATTTGGTCTCCGACTGGATCGAGTCGCTCGACGTCACCATCGCGCACGAGCTGGCACACAACTGGTTCTACGGCATGCTGGGGAGCGACGAGCGGGCGTATCCCTGGCTGGACGAGGGATTCACGCAGTACATGGAAGACCGCTATGGCGACTGGAAATATCCGAAGGGCCTCCTCAAGCGCCGGAAGCTCCTTCCGTGGACGAGCCCCGTGAGGGATTTCCTGCTCGACGAGAACCGCTACTTAGCCCGGGTCTATGCGCGCGACGAGCAGCCCATCGACACGCCCGCGGATGGGTACCACAGCTATGCCCAGTACGGCGTGGGCGCGTACAGCAAGCCCGTGGTGATGCTGCGCTCGCTCGCGGGGCACATGGGCGAACCCGCGTTCCATTCGTTCCTGCGCGACTACTACCGGAGCAACCTATTCCGCCATCCCCGCCCAGCCGACGTCTTCGCGGCGGCCGATAGAGCCGGGGGAGACGACAGCGAGAGTTGGTTCCGTCCGTGGCTCGAAGGCACGAGCGCCTCCGGCCCCGACCATGGGCCGATCGAGCCGGATCGCCTCCACAATCGAGCCGTCCTCCCGCCGCTTCGTTTCGCGCCGCTGATCGACTTCTATTCCTCGGAGGCGATGACCTTCCTCTACGGCCCCGTCATCTGGCACGGTCGCGCGGAAGGCGCGCGGCTGGGAGTGTGGACCGCGGGGCGATACCTCCCCTCGAGTGATTTCCCGGAGGGCATTCTCGCAGCGGGCGGGAACCTGGCCGTGGGCACGAGACGCGGCGATCTCTCGCTCGGCGCCTGGGCGAGCCGGCGCGCTGGAATCCTGGGCGCCCGCGGGCGGATCGGCCTCGCGACCGCGCGCGACGCCGGTCTCTTTCGCGCGGGCGTCAGCGCGGGAAATCTCGCGACGGCGCCGGGTCGAATGCATCCCTTCCGCGAATGGCGGCTCTCGCTGGACTATCGCGACCGCTACGATCTGGCGCCCGTCGATCCGCGATACTGGTCGCCGGGCCGCGGTCTCCACGCCAAGGGGCTCCTCGCGTTCGACACTCAGGGCCCGCGGCGCGCCGAGCACGTGGGATTGGATCTCCGCGCCGGGAGGTCGGCGTTTCGCGAGAGCGGCGATCCCGATCCGGAATTCCGTTACCAGCGCGTTTCCGCGGAGGCGCGGCAGTGGCTGAATCTGCTACCGCGCGGAGACGCGCATTTCTCGTGGCGAGTCTTCGCGGGCTCCGCATTCGACCGCCCGCCGCGCGAGATGCTCTTCGACGCCGCGGAGGGTAGCCGCGTGGATTCGCTGGGCCGCTTCTATCTCAACGATCGCGGTCCGCTGCTTCGATCCGGGCACTACCTGATCGCGGGAG
The DNA here is from genome assembly GCA_041484545.1 of Candidatus Eiseniibacteriota bacterium. Taxonomy (GTDB): domain Bacteria; phylum Eisenbacteria; class RBG-16-71-46; order SZUA-252; family SZUA-252; genus WS-7. The sequence continues at coordinate 7,966 of JBGPHU010000034.1, forward strand.
GCGGCGGGCTCCGCGGCTACCGCGGACGCGCCGCGCTGGGAAAGCGCGTGTGGGGCCTGAACGCGGACCTCGAGCTGCCGATGCTGCCGGTCTCGATCTTCGGGGACGTGGGGGGCCTGGCGAGCACGCGTGCTCTAGCCGACGCGGGACTCGGCTACACCATCGGCCCGGTGCGGATCACAGCTCCCGTGTGGGTCGGCAGCCCCGAGGCGGGGAAACGTCCCTGGCACTTCCGCTGGCTCGTTTCGCTGGACGCGCTTCCCGGAGTCTTCCGGTGACTTGACTTCACCCCGACCCCGGCGGAGAATCGCCTCATCGGAGTCCCGCGGACGGGCATTCACCCTCGAAGCATCAAACCGCGAGGTCGTCATGAACGTCGAGATCAAGTACTGCACCGAATGAGGCTACAAAGACAAGGCCGCCAGTTTGGCGACCGACCTGAAGAAGCGTCTGGGCATTGAGTCGACCCTGATTCCCGGCGGAGGCGGCGTGTTCGACGTCTCCGTGGACGGCGAGGTCGTCTTCTCCAAGAAATCGGTCGGCCGGTTCCCCGAGATCCAGGAAATCCTCAGGGCTCTCGAGAAAACCTAGTAGGGGGGTTCATGCGTTTCCGCACCATTCTCGCCGCGATCCTCTGCGTCGCGGTCGCGCCGGCGCTTGCCGCGCCCGCCCGCGCAGCCACCACCGAAGCCATCCGCCGCGAGACGCTCTCGAACGGCCTCCGCGTCATCCTCGTCGAGAATCACTCCAAGCCTCTCGTGGCCGCGTGCATCTTCGTGAACGGTGGGAGTCGCACGGAGACGCCCGCGCTCTCGGGGCTGAGCCATTACTACGAGCATCTCATCTTCCGGGGCGGCTCACTGAAGCAGGCGGAGCTGGAATTCAGGAAACAGATGCAGCGGATCGGAGAGGAGAGCGGCGGCTACACCACGAACGACTACACCTGTTATGGATTCACCGCCCCCAAGGAGAATTTCGACGAGGCGCTGAGCCGCTCGGTCGACGCCTGGATGAATCTGAAGCTGACGCAGGAGAAGGTGAACAAGGAACGCCAGGTCGTGATGTCGGAGTACAACCAGGGCGAAGACCGTCCCGACTACAAGGTCTACTACCAGATCGAGCACCTCATGTTCCGCGACCATCCCTACAAGCGGGACACGATCGGCTTGAAGGACGTGATCGAGCACGCGACGCTGGCCACCTTCCGGACCTTCTACGAGGAACGCTACGTTCCGAATCAGATGGTCCTCGCCGCCGTGGGCGATTTCGACGCGGATCAGGTCCGATCGAAGCTGGAGAAGGGGTTCGCTGGATACAAGCGCGGCCGCGACGATTTCGAGCAGCGACTGACCGAGAAACCACAGACGGAATTCAGGATGGGCGTGGAATCCATGAAGACGCCCAGCACCTGGACCTACGTCGGGTTCCACGCGCCGCCCTACTCCGATCCGGACGCGCCGGCGCTGACCGTGCTGGCCACGCTCCTCGGCGGCGGGAATTCGTCGCGCCTCTACAAGGCGCTCAAGGAGCGCGAGAACCTGGTCACCACCATCGACGCCCAGCTGGAAGTGCGCAAGGACCCGGGGATGTTCCTCATCTCCGCGAAGCTGCCGCCCCAGAACGAGGCGAGAGTGTTCGGGATCGTGCGCGACGAGCTGAAGCGGCTCGCGGCCACGCCGGTTCCCGCAGCCGAGCTTTCGCGGGTGAAGGCGGGGCTTCAGAACAAGTACGACTTCGCTTCGGAGCGTTTCTTCTCGCGCGCGGAGCGGCTCTGCCTCTTCGGGCTCATGTCGGACGTCTCGCTCGAGCCGCTCTGGCCCACGCTCATCGGCAGCGTGTCGGCGGAGGATCTCCAGCGCGTCGCCCGGCGTTATCTTGCTGCGGATCTCGCGTCCTATTCGGTCATCCGTCCGTCCGGCGGCAGTGGCCCGTCCGAGAGCGAGATCAAGGGCCTCCTCGCATCGTGGCGCGAGGGATGGCCCGCCCAGGGTGTCCAGGCGGCGACCGCGAGCCTCAAGAAGGAAGTGCTTCCGAACGGCGTGACGCTGCTCCTCGAGGAGGACCACTCGACGCCGGTCGTCGCGGTGTCCGCGGTGGCGCGGGGTGGCCAGTGGATCGAGCCGGAGGGTCTCGCGGGCGTGTCGAACATGGCCGCCGTGCTCTTGCGCAAGGGCGCGGGCTCGATGAGCGCGCGCGAGATCTCGGAGCGGGCCGACGGCCTCGGAATGACGCTGGACGCGGAGGGCACGGCCGACTGCGCGGAGATCACCTGGCAGGCGCCGTCCAAGAATTTCGCGGGCGCCTGGGACATCTTCCGCGCCGTCGTCACCCAGCCCACGTTCCCCGCAAGCGAGGTCGCCAAGGTTCGCGAGGACCTCATGCAGCAGGCGCGGAGCTTGGGCGACCGCCCGTTCGACTACACCAACGTCCAATTCCAGAAGGCTCTGTACACCCACTCGCCGTATCGGAATCCCGTCGCGGGCGACACGGTGACTTTACCCAGGATTCAGACGGCCGACCTGCGCCGGGCGTACGAGACCATGTTCGCGGGGAAGAATCTCGTGATCGCGATCGTTGGGGATTTCGACGGGGCCGCGGCGCTCGAGTCCGCCCGCCGCGCATTCTCGCGGATGCGTCCGGGGAAGCAGGTGGCGATGGAAGGGGCGCGCGACGAGGCGCCCAGGGAGAGCAGCGTCCTGTTCGTGAACAAGGACCAGGAGCAGGTCACCTACAACACGGGGTGGCCCGCCTGCTCGATCCGGGACGTGGACTACGTGCCTTTGAAGCTCGCGGTCAGTTTGATCGGCGACCGGCTCTTCTTCAAGTACGTCTACGAGAAGGGCGTGGCATACCGGTCCTGGTTCTACATGTCGGACCGGTTCGGGCAATCGTCCGCGCAGAACGAGATGGGCGTGACGCCGGCCAATTTCCCGGTGGTCTCCGCCGGCGTGCTGGAGGACGTCGCGCGCGTGACGCGCGAGGGAGTGACCCAGGCGGATCTCCAGGGAATCGTCTCCAAGACGCTCTCGCGCTATTACCTTGGAGCGCAGGACAACGCCTCCCAGGCGGGAAGGCTCTCCTACTACGAGGCGTCGGGGCTGGGCTACGAGTTCGCCGAGCGATATCCCGAGCTGATCCGGAAGGCGACCACGGAGCAGGTTACCGCGGCCGCGAGGAAGTACTTCGAGCCGGGGCGGTACACGCGCGTGGCGGTCGGGAAGGAAGAGGCCGCGGCGGGAGGGAAGGCGAAGCCCGCGGCGCCGTCGCGCTAGCGTCGAGCCTTCGCGGTCGCCAGCCCGCAGCCCAGGCCCACGACCGCCGAGGGCAGAAGCGCCGCCGCGATCGAGTGCGAGGAGAGCCCCGCGAGGGCGCCTAAGCCAAGCCCGATGAGCGCGCCCCACAGTGCGCCTCTCCAGAGCGGCGTCGGGCCCTTGTTGGCATAGGCCGCCAGCACCCCGTTGATGATGCCCTGCGCCGAACGTCCCAGGAGGCTGGCGGAGATCGCAGTCGCGGTGGCGTCCCCCCACGCGTTGTACAAGCCGTAGAGAGCCCCCAGCAGAATACCCGCCAGGACCCCCGCCGATACCTTGGTCATGCCGGGCAGGATAACCACCGCGCCAGCCGGCGTCCAGCGTTGCCCGCGTGCCGAGAAACGGCTGCAGATACGACCCCGGAACGACGATAAGTCGTGGAGCAGACGAGGCTCACCACATCCGGGGGACTTTGTCCCGATGAATCCGCTTCGACAGATGCTGCCGAGTCCCTCGGCCCAAATCCAGGGCCTCGGCGAAGCTCTGCGCGAGTACTTCGATCGCGCGCCGGTGGGCCAGATCCTCCTGGGCATGGACCGGCGCATCCTGGCCGTCAACGAAGCGCTCTCGAAGCTGGCCGGAATCAACGCCTCGATCCTCCCCGGTTCATTTCTCCGGCGGTTCCTCTGGTCGGAGGAGGCGGGCGATCTCGAAGACCGGATCTTCCAGGAGGTGGACCGCGACGGCCGCTGGCTCGGAGAGGTGGACTTCCGCTCATCGCTCGGCGACTCCTGCCCCATGACGCTCGCGATCGCGGCCGTGGCCGAGGCCGACGACGGCGCCGGCGCGCAGGGCAGGGCGCAGGACAAACGCCCCGTGGTTCGCTACGTGGCTACCGTCGTGGAGATGGGGCAGCAGCGCTGGATCGAGGCGGAATCCTTCCGGCGCGCGCAGGAGCTTGCGGCTTTCGCGGCGATCGCGGTCGCGACCGGGAGCAGCCATGATCCCCAGGAGATGCTCGGCGCCGTGTCCCGCCAGGTGGTGGAAGGGCTTGGCATGGACGCCTGCTGGATTCAGCGCTACGACTCGCAGGAGTCGGCCCTCCGCCTGGTTGGTGAAGCGAGCTATCTGAACCCCTCGATCAAGCTCTCGCCACGCATGATCCCGGACGCCATCAATCCCGCCGTGCTCAAGGCCATGCAGACGCGCGAGCTGGTCGCCGAATCCGAGCTCCTGGATCGAAGCATCGCGACCGTGGTCCACGTGCCGCTCCTCGCGCAGGACGAGGTGGTGGGCGTGATCTCGATCCTGAGCATAGCGGGGGAGAAGCTCTCGGCCCGCGAGTCGGATCTCCTTCGCGCCGTGAGCTATCAGATCGGCACTGCCGTCCAGAACGCGCGGCTGGTGGAGTCGGTCCGCCAGCACGAGACCGAGCTTCAGGAAAAGAACGACCAGCTACAGCAGGTGGTCGAGCGCCTCCGCGCCGCGGACAAGATGAAGAGCGACTTTCTCGCGAACACCTCGCACGAGCTTCGCACGCCGCTCAACTCGATCATCGGCTTCCTGAATCTCATCATCGACGGCCTCTGCCGCGACGAGGCCGAGCAGGCCGAGCTTCTCGGCCACGCTCTCGCGAGCAGCCGGAACCTCCTGAACCTCATCAACGACGTGCTCGACCTCTCGCGCATCGAAGCGGGACGGCTCGAAGTGGAAATGGAGCAGGTGAGGCTTCAGCCGATCCTCGCCGACGTCCTGGGCTCCCTGGAGGTCCAGACGCGCGAGAAGGGGCTGGAGCTGTTCCAGACGGAGGTGGATCCGGACCTCGCCGTCCAGGCGGACGCCGCGCGCCTGCGTCAGATTCTCGTGAACGTGGTCGGAAACGCGATCAAATTCACGAAGATAGGGTCCGTGTCGGTCTCGGTCGAGGCCGCGGCGGGTTCTCCCTACGTGGACATCGAGGTGCGCGACACCGGGATCGGCATCCCCCTGAACCGGCGCGAATTCCTGTTCCAGAAATTCTCCCAGGCCGACTCATCGATGACACGGAAGTTCGGCGGGAGCGGATTGGGACTGGTGATCGTGAAGCAGCTGATCGAGATGATGGGCGGGACGGTGGTCGTGGAAAGCCCCGGCGAGGGCCTGGGCACCACGGTCTCGATGTCGGTGGTTCGCGGCCGCTCTACGGATTCCTGACTTCCATGACCAGCAGACTCCCGCGCGCAAAGCGAATCCAGGCCGGCGTTCGGTCCACCACGTTGGAGATGGAGTCCTGTGTCCCGAGGTCGAGCGTGCGGTCCCGGAGCGGAAACCGGAGATTCTCGGTCGTGACGTGCTCCACGGGCGCTCCGACCGCGAAGAACGAAACGACGGTGCCGCGTGGGCACTGAAGAGCGACGTCGCCAGACGCGACGTAGGCGCGACCGTCGTCGCTCTCCATCACGAGCCGGGCGCGTCCGAGATACTTTCGCAGCAATCCGACATGCCCGAGCACGTGATCGAGCCGCCCGGAGGTGGCGCCGAGGAGAGTGATCTCGTCGAAGGTCCCTTGGGCCATGGCGTACTCGATCGCTTTTTCGGTATCGGTGCGGTTCAGGTCTTCGTCACGCACCTGCTTCACGCCCGTAAAGTGGGCGAGCGTCTCGGGAGTGGCCGAATCGAAGTCGCCGATGATGGCCGCGGGCCGCGCGCCAAGCGCGCGCGCCGTATTGGCGCCGCCGTCCGCGCAGAGGAAGAGCTGGGAGCGCGCGAGCGCGTGTTTCAAGATGTCCGCGGCGGGGGGCGTTCCGTTCGCGAGGATGACGGCGTGTCGCATTGACGTTTGGACCGGTCACCGGTGGTATGCTGCGTCGCTCGGAGAGGCCGCAGTGGGAGCCTAGCATCGGAGGGGGAACCGTGGCAAATCGCAGGGAAATTGGATCGGTCATCGCGATTGCCGGATTCACTCTGCTGACGGCCGTGAGCGGGCTCTATCTCGGCTTCGTGGCGCCGCGCTCAGCGATGCACGGGAAGCCGGTGCCGCGCGTTCCCGACCAGGGAGCGATTCTCTATGACATGCATTCCATCTACTCCAAGCCGGGTCGGGTGCATCTCGAATGGCGGGACGTTCGCGGCGCGACCGGCTACCGGGTCACCGTCATGACCCCGCAAGACGTTCCCTTGTTCGTGAGCCCGGTATTGCCCCGGAACTCCTGGGTCATCCCGCACGAGGCGGCTTTCCCCTTGGCGCACCAGACGACGTATCACTGGAAGGTGGAAGTAACCCTGCCCGACCACACCGAGACCTCCGACGCGGCCTCGTTCGCGACACAATAACTCCCCGCTTGACAGCGCCAGACCCCGGCACAATGATCCATCGAACCGTTAGGGGTGGCCGGAAGACAACCGGCCTGAGAGCAAACCCTAATAACCTGATCTGGGTCATGCCAGCGTAGGGAAACGGGGACAGTTGAGCCTTCCTGACTGTGCCGCGTGCCCTTCGGTGCGCGGCTCGATCATTTTCGGGAAGGATGGTGCTGTCGATGAAGTCCCGCGCTGCTTCGCTGATCCCCGTGGTCGTTTCTCTTGTGCTCCTGTTCTCCTCGTGCCCGGCGCGCGCCGCCCTCCTTGCGGGACGCGTCCTCGACGCCCAGACCGGGGCGCCCATCGCCGACGCGCGCGTGCGCGTCACCTCGCCGCCCTCCGAGACGGCGACCAACGCCGCGGGCGAGTTTCGGTTCGGCAATCTCACGTCCGGCGCGTACGAGATCGAGGCGTCGAGGGTCGGCTACACCCCCGAAAAGCGCCCCACGACAGTCGAGACCGACTCGACGTTCGTCGAGCTGCGCCTCCAGCCCCGCCCCATTCCGGTCTCGCCCGTCGAGGTCACTACGACCCGCGCGACCGAGCGCGGCTCCGCGGTCGCGTTCACCGATCTCGACCGGAAGGCATTGCAAGATTACTACTGGGCTCAGGACGTGCCGATGCTCCTCGCCGAGACGCCGGGCGTTTACGCCTACTCCGACGCTGGGAACGGCATTGGATATTCCTACGTCAAGATCCGCGGATTTCCGCAGAACCGCGTCGCGGTGACGATCAACGGCATCCCGCTGAATGACCCCGAGTCGCACGAGGTCTACTGGGTGGATCACCCGGACCTGCTCTCCAGCGCGCAGGATCTCCAAGTGCAGCGCGGCGCCGGGAGCGCGCTCTACGGCGCGAGCGCCGTCGGCGGGTCGGTGAATCTCGAGACGCTGACCATTCCCGCCGAGCGTCGGGTCTCAGTCGAAGCGGGCGGCGGCACGTACGACACGAAGCGCCTCTCGTTACAGTACGAGTCGGGTCTCCTGGACAGCCGCTACGCTCTGGCAGGCCGCTATTCGGTGATCGAGTCTCAGGGCTACCGCGAGCTTTCCTGGTCGAGGCTCTGGTCCTACTACTTCTCCGCGGCGCGGATCGACCCCTCGGTCACGACCAGGCTCAACTTCTATGGCGGCCCGGAGCGATTGCACCTCGCGTATTACGGGGTGGACCGCTCGTATTTGGACGGCGGGATCACGGGCGACGCCACGAAGGATCGGCGGCTCAATCCGCTCAACTGGCCGAACGAGACCGACAACTTCTTCGAGCCGCACTATGAGCTGATCCAGAACGTAAGGCTCGGGGAGCGGGCCGCGCTCACGTCGTCGGCCTTCTATTTTCCGGGCAAGGGCTACTACGACGACCTCCCGTATGGCCCACAGTCTTTCGCGTCGCGGCAGCTTCCCAATTTCGAGGTCGACTCCGATTCGCTCTATCCCGCCGCCTACTACGCCGTGGACTCGACCGGCGCGCCGGAGGCGCAGCCGGACGGCCGCTTCCTCGTGACCGGGTCGGACATGACGCAGCGGCTGTGGGTGCGCGACAGCCACTACGGCTGGATTCCGCGCGTGCGGTTCACCCACGGCAAGAGCGAGCTGACCACCGGCGCCGAGTGGCGCGAGCACCTGGGTCGGCACTGGGGCGAGCTGACGTGGGCGCAGGCGCTGCCTCTCGGCGCCGAACCGAACCATGTGTTCTACGACTACACGGGCCGCGTGCGCGCTCTCTCCGGATTCGCGCAGGAGGCCTATTCGCTTCGCTCCGATCTCAAGCTGACCGGAAGCCTCCAGTGGCGCCAGACGCGCTACGCCATCGGCAGGGATCGCTACAACGGGTACGACTTCCATCAGACGTATTCGTTCCTGAATCCGCGCGCGGGCTTGAACTGGAACGCGACCGAGCGGTGGAACGTGTTCGGGAGCTATGCCCACACGCGAACCGAGCCGATCCTGAGCGAGCTCTACGCAGCCGACGATCCCTCGGCGGTGCCGCTCTTCCGCGTGGTGGACGTCGCGAACCACATCTATCAGGACCCGCTCATCCATCCGGAGCGGCTCAACGACTACGAGACGGGACTGGGGTACCGTGACGGAACCTCCTACCTCAAGGTGACCGGGTTCTGGCTCGATTTCCGCGACGAGATCGTGCCGAGCGGCCAGATCAACTCGCTGGGCGTGCCGCTCACCGGTAACGCCGCGCGGTCCGCCCACAAGGGTGTCGAGATCGAAGGCGGCCTGACCCACCGGAGCGGGCTTACGCTTTCCGGCAACGTCTCGCTGAGCCGGAATCGGTTCTCCGCGTACCGCGAGTTCGTGGATTCGACGACCGTGAACGACTACAGCGGGAACACCATTGCCGGGTTTCCGGATCGGATCGCCAACGTGACGGTCGGCTTCCGGAAGCACGGCGCGCGCGCCGCGCTCACGGTCAACGAAGTCGGGCGGCAGTACCTCGACAACTCCGAGGACAATCGGACGAATCCGGCGCTCCGTACCGCGCCCGGGTACCAGAAGAAGCTCGTCGAGGAGCACGCGGTCCTGAACGGGCTCCTCTCCCTCGAGCTCAAGGGAGCGGGCGGATTCAAGCCGCTCGACGCGCGCCGGCTCCTCCTCGAGATTCGAGGCATGAACCTGACGGGCCTCAAGTACGAAACGTCTGGCTACGTGTACGCCGAGGTGCCTTACTTCTATCCCGCGGCGACGCGGAACTTCTTCGTGAGCCTCAAGGCGGAGTTCTGAAAGCCGCGCTTCATCCCGTCGACCTCGCTCTCCTGGGCGCGTACGCGCTCTTTCTACTCTACGTTGGAGCGCGGCTCTTCGGGGTCGCGCGGCGCGGGCCCGTGGAATACCTCCTCATGGGGCGAACACTGGCGCTGCCGTCCTTCGTGGCATCGCTCGTATCCACGTGGTACGGGGGCGTGCTCGGCGTTGGCGAGTATTCCTACCGCTACGGCATCTCCAACTGGATCGTGTTCGGCGCGCCGTATTACATCGGCGCGGCGCTCTTCGCGATCTACTTCGCGCGCCGGGCGCGTCGCTCCGAGCTTTACACGGTCCCCGACCAGCTCGATCGCGCGTACGGGCGGCCGGCGGCCCTCCTGGGCGCGGGCATCATCCAGGTCCTCTCCTCGCCCGCTCCGTACGTCCTCATGCTCGGGATCCTGATCCAGATGATCTTCGGATGGCGCCTCGTTCCCGCCATTCTCATCGGCACCTTCTTCTCGACCGCCTACTCCTTCCGCGGCGGCATGCGCTCGGTCGTAAACGCCGACAACGTCCAATTCGTGCTGATGTATCTCGGATTCATCATCGCCCTGCCGCTGCTCGCCATTCGATATGGCGGGATGGCGTTCCTGAGAACGCACGTCCCGGCGACCCATTTCGTGTGGCACGGCGGCAACGCCCCCCAGTACATCTTCGTCTGGTATTTCATCGCGCTCCAGACGCTCGTGGAGCCCGCCTTCTACCAGCGGTGCTTTGCCGCCAAGGACGAGAAGACCGCCCAGCGCGGCGTGGTGATCGCTATCGGCTTCTGGATGCTCTTCGACTTCCTCACCACCTTCACCGGGATCTATGCGCGTGCGCTCATGCCGCGGCTCGCGGATCCGGTCGCCTCCTATCCCGCGCTCGCGATCGCCTTCCTCCCCCCCGTGGTGCAGGGGCTCTTCTACTTAGGACTCCTCGCGACCGTCATGTCTACGGTTGACGGCTACACGTTCATCGGAGGCGTCAACTTCGGGCGCGACCTCATGTGGCGCCTTCGGCGCGATCCGGACGAATCGCGAGTGACCCTGTACTCGCAGATCGGATTCGTCGTGACCGCCGTGCTCGCCGTGGTTCTGGCGTTGTTCTTCCGGTCGGCCGTGGACCTCTGGCACGATGTGGGATCGGTCGGGGTTCCCGCGCTCCTGGTCGCCATCGCCAGCTCCTACCATCCTCGGTCCCGGATGCGCCCCCGAGTGGCGGCATGGTGCATCGCGGTCAGCGGCGCCGTCGCGCTGGGGTGGCTGCTCTCGAAATCCCGGCCGGGCGCCGCCGGCGCGTATCTCCTCGGAATCGAGCCGATTTACGCCGGGCTCGCGGTGAGCCTGGTGTTCTGGATCGCGGACAAGGCCGGCCGCCTCCGTGTGGCCCGCAGGGAACACCGTCTCCTCCCAGGGAACACTCCCTAGAGGGGGACGCGCCCCCAAGCACCCGGTCACAGACGCCCGGCAGCCTCGTACGCGATAAGCCGCAGCCAGTTACCGGGCCCGAGGCTCGGATCGTCACCGGGAACCAGACTTGGGCATGCGGAGTGCATAAGTACGTGCCTCGTCTCGGGTGCCGGGCCCGGGCAACCTGCGTCCTTGCGCGATTTCTGACATCTCGAGGAGGGTGCCCATGAGCATGCGTCGCTGTCTCGCAACCGTACTCCCTGTCCTAGCGATCCTCTCCCTGGAAGGCTGCGGCGCCAGCGGCACGGTGAAGCCGGCGCTGACGCAGCAGGGCGCCGACCAGACCGCGATCCAAAGCCTGATCGCGGCCGCACCGGAATTCGCGATCTCGTTCGACGACCAAGGCGAGCTTTCCGGCGATGCGCCGACCGCCGCGGCCGCGACGTCCGGCGCTCAGACCGCGCAGACGGACAGCACGGCCATCGTCGCCGTTCACTGGGGACGCTGGCGCGTGCCGCCGAATCATCCCCCGGTCCGCACGATCACCTTCCTGACGCCGCCCGACAGCAACCAGGCGCTCGTGAAGGTGAACGTCAAGTTCGACGGCTGGTTCTTCGTGGACCTGACCGATGATGGAAATCGGAATCCCGGCAAGAAACCGCTGCACGACCAGAAGACCCGCTACGCGCTCTTCAAGAAGATCTGGTTCCACCCGGACAGCACGTCCGACGATTCCCTGTTCGGGTGGAGACTGACCGCGGTTTCTCCGATCGATTTCGAGATGATCGATCCCGCGCGGCAAACCGTCGCCATCCACTCGGTGATGTTGACCGGCGAGCACACGCATATCACGATCACCGACCCGGCCGCGCTCCTCTCGCTCCGCCGCTCCGACGCGCTGCTCCCGCTGTTCCGCGAAGGGGAGACGGTCAAGGTGGAGGCGGCGGTCACGAACACCGACCACGGCTACGCTCCGCCTACGTTCGTTTATCTGCACGCTCCGGTCGAAGAGCACGCATTCCCGGACGCGCACGATTGGATCCGGATCTTCATGTACGACGACGGAACGCATGGGGACGCGACCGCGGGCGATGGGACCTACACCGCGGCGTGGACGGTCAAGAATTTCAGGCTGCACCACATCGCGGTCGACGTGCTCAATTCGCGCTGTCTGCAGAACCAGACGGACGACGATTACAACTCCACCACGTGGGCGATTCCGTTCGCCGCGTATCCCAGCTTTCTGACCGCGGCCGCCACACCATAGCCCTCGCACCCTAGCAGGCCGCGCGAGACCCCGCCGGGAAGCACTCCGGCGGGGTCTTTCTGCGCTATCCTGCGCGGATGGAGACTCCTGAGCCCTCCTTCCGGACGGCGGCTCTCTGGCTCCTCCTGGCGCTCGCGGCGGGAATGGTCTTTGCGCACGCGGCGCTTCCCGGCATCGCGCCCCCCAGCGACCTCTGGGACTACTCGCAGGAAGCCCGGCAGATCGCGCGCGGCGAGGGGTTCACGTCCCTCTATACGTACCCGGCCTTTCTGGGACACGACGCGCCCCCGTTTCCCGTTCGCTGGCGCATGCCGCTCTACTCGGCGCTCGGGGCACTCTTGCTCAGGCTCGGCATCGCGCTTCCCGCGGGCTTCCTCTACCTGGGCGCGATCGCGCATGCGCTGTTCGTCGCGCTGACGTACTGGCTCGGCGCGCGGGTCCATTCGCCGCGAGCCGGATCCTGGGCCGCGGC
>JBGPHU010000035.1:0-20317 GCA_041484545.1 Candidatus Eiseniibacteriota bacterium
CTACGGGCCGCCCCTCTCGCTGGGCGCGACCAGCCGTGCCGAGTACTTCGACCTCGAGCTGGCGCAGCCCTGTGTCTGGCCGACGATCGAGGCCATTAACGAGGTGTTGCCGGAAGGAATCCGGATCACGGGAGGCCGGGCGTTCACGCGCCAGACCGAATCCCTCATGGCGGCGATCACGCTCGCCGATTACGACGTGAAGATCACCGGGTACCTGATGGATCGCCTTTCGCGCGGCGAAAACGTGCACCGCGTGCGGCACGAGCTGGAGCAGAACATCGAGACGTTCCGTGAGGCCACGGAATGGCCGGTGACGAAGCAGGCCCACGGCCAGAAGGGGAAGACCGTGAACGCCCGCCCCGCCGTCCACGCCATCGCGCTCGATCCCGGTCCCGAGGAGGTCTCGGTGCGGATCTCGAGCCGGCTCCACGCGCCCGGATATCTGAAACCCGATCTCTTGCTTCGGAGCTTCTTGCAGTCCTTCGAATTCGACCCCCGCCTGCTGGTCGTCCATCGCGAATCGCTTTGGGTGGAGCGCGGCGGCACGGTCCTCAACCCATTGGATGCACTCGAGGAATCGTCGTTCTGGCGGCCCGTGCCTGTGGACGCGGCCGACGGTGACGCGGCGGATCCTGCTACCGGAGGTGAATGCGCCGAGAAATTGTAATCAACGCGGGCCAACAAGAGACACGAATCGCGATCCTCGAGGAGAAAGAGCTCGTCGAGGTGATGGTGGAACGCCCCGAGGCCCGTCGCCGGGTGGGCGACATCTACAAGGGCCGCGTGAACGCGGTGCTGCCCGGCATGCAGGCCGCCTTCGTGGACCTGGGACTCGAGAAGACGGCGTTCCTGCACGCGTCGGATCTCCATCCGTCCGAGACGGACTTGGACGAGATGTTCGAGGACGACGAAGCGGAGGAGGCGAAGCCCGAGGCGGGCGGCGGCGGCCGGGGCCGGTGGCGGCGCGACGAGCCGACGCCGCGGATCGAGGACGCCCTGAAGAAGGGCCAGGAGATCCTGGTCCAGATCACCAAGGAGCCCATCGGCACCAAGGGCCCGCGGGTCACGACGCAGATCTCGCTCCCGGGCCGGTATCTGGTTCTGATGCCGGGGCACGACCACATCGGGGTGTCCCGGAAGATCGAGGACCGGCAGGAGCGATCGCGCCTCAAGACGCTGATCAAGGAGATCCGGCCGAAGGGGTCGGGGCTCATCGTCCGGACGGTCGGGGCCGAGCGGGGCAAGAAGGAATTCCAGGCCGACATCAAGTACTTGGAGCAGCTCTGGACCAAGATCGACAAGCAGTCGCAGCGGGCGAAGGCGCCGGCCATCCTCCATCGGGAGATGGAGCTGACCACGGGCCTGATCCGGGACATCTTCACGGAGGACGTGTCCCAGCTCGTCATCGACTCGAAGGAAGAGTACCGGGAGATTCTCGAATATCTGAAAACGTACGTCCCGGAGCTGGGCTCCCGCATCAAGCTCTATCGCGGCGCGGAACCGATCTTCGATCATTTCGGGATCGAGGCCGAGCTGGAGAAGGCGATGGATCGCAAGGTGTGGCTGAAGCGCGGGGGCTACATCACCATCGACCAGACCGAAGCCCTGGTGGCGGTCGACGTGAACACGGGGCGTTTCACGGGCAAGAAGAACCAGGAAGACACCATCTTGAAGACGAACGTCGAGGCGGCCGAGGAGATCGCGCGGCAGCTCCGGCTTCGGGATCTCGGTGGGATCATCGTCCTCGACTTCATCGACATGGAGATCGAGGCGAACAAGAAGGCGGTCCTGGACACGCTGCGGAACCGCTTGAAGCGGGACCGCTCGCGGACGAAGGCCTTCGCGGTGAGCGACCTGGGCCTGGTGGAAATGACGCGGCAGAGGCAGCGGCCCAGCCTCATGGTGTATTTCAACCAGGATTGCCCCGAGTGCGGGGGGACGGGTAAAGTGCTCTCCCTCGCGTCCGCGACGCTCCGGATCGGCCGGATGCTGCGGCGCGTGGGGCTCCGCGCGAAGGAGAAGGTGTTGCTTCTCCGGGTGCACCCGGATCTCGCGGTGCATCTGGTGGAGCAGAATTCGGATCTCCTGGAAGAGCTGGAACGCGCGCACCGGTTCCGGATCGAGATCCGGGACGATCCATCGCTCCGGCGGGACGAGATCCGTCTCTTCCGCGGGCGGACGTTCGAAGAGATCACCAAGCAGTTCGAGCGGTAGTTGTGAAGCCCCGGCGCGCCGGGGCGGAAAGGTACGTCATGGCGAAGTCGAAAGAGAAGGCCAGGGCCGAAGCCGAAGCGGTGGAAGCCAAGGCGAGACCCAAGGCAAAATCCAAGGAAGCGAAAGCGAAGGCGGAGCCCAAGGAAAAATCCAAGGGTGAATCGCGCTTCGCCGTCATCCAGGCCCAGGGGCTCCAGTTCCGGGTCTCGAAGGACGAGGAACACGTCATGCCCCACATGGGGAAAGAGCCCGGCGAGGAGATCGTCGTCGATCGCGTCCTCTTGGTTTCGGATGAGGACGGCGTTCAGGTGGGGCGGCCCTTGGTCGAGGGCGCCGTGGTTCTGATGCAGGTGCTCGGGGACGAGAAGGGCGACAAGATCCGGGTCGGGACGTACAAGCGGCGCAAGAAGTACCGTCGCAGGATCGGGTACCGCGACACGCTGACCCGGGTCAAGATTCTGGGTATCAATCTCCAGAAGGAAAAACGAGGAACCCATGGCTCATAAGAAAGGCGTATCCAGCTCGAAGAACGGCCGCGATTCGCAGTCGCAGCGGCTCGGCGTGAAGCGGTTCGGCGGACAATGGGTCCGCGCGGGGAACATCATCGTTCGTCAGCGCGGAACGGCGGTCGCGCCCGGTCTGCACGTGGGCCGCGGCAAGGACGATACGCTGTTCGCCCTCAAGGACGGCGTGGTGAAGTTCGCGCGACGCGGAAAGCACGGGATGCAGGTGTCCATCGACCCGAAGCCGGAACCCATGTCCGCGACGGAATCCGCTCGCAGGTCCGCGCACGAGGCGGCCAGTGCCTAAGCTCAGCGTCGTCGGCGCGGGGAACGTGGGGGCCTCCGCGGCCCTCTATCTCGCTGAAGCGGAAATGGGCGACGTCACGCTCATCGACATCGTCGAGGGTGTCGCGAAGGGGAAGGCGCTCGATCTTCTCGAGGCGGGTCCGGTCCGCGGCTACGACACGAGGATCGAAGGAAGCGGCGACATGCGCGCGGTCCAGGGAAGCGATCTCATCATCGTGACCGCGGGGCTGCCGCGGAAGCCGGGGATGTCGCGCACGGATCTCCTCAAGGCGAACGCCGACATCATCCGCGGCGTTGCGAAGGCCATCAAGGAGCACGCGCCCAAGGCGTTCGTGATCGTGATCACGAACCCTCTGGACGTGATGACGTACCTGCTCCACCACATCACCGGTTTCCCGCGCGAGCGCGTGATGGGCATGGCGGGCGTTCTGGATTCCACCCGCTTCCGCTCGTTCCTCGCGGCCGAGATCGGCGTTTCGATCGAGGACATCCAGGCGATGGTGCTGGGCGGACACGGCGACACCATGGTGCCGCTGGTGCGCTACTCCACCGTCGGCGGGATCCCCATCGAGAAGTTCATCGCGAAGGAGCGCCTGGCCGAGATCGTTCAGCGCACGCGCGACGGGGGCGCTGAGATCGTGAAGCTCTTGCAGACGGGGAGCGCCTTCTACGCCCGCGCGGCATCCGCCGTTCAGATGGCGGAGTCGATCTTGAAGGACAAGAAGAGGCTCCTACCGGTGTGCGCGTATCTGAACGGCGAGTACGGATTCCGCGACATCTACCTCGGCGTGCCGGCCATCCTGGGCTCGCGCGGTCTCGAGAAGATCGTCGATCTGGAGTTGACCGCCGAGGAGAAGACGGCGCTCGCGAAGTCGGCGGAAGACGTGAAGAAGGGGATCGCGGACCTGGAGCTGGAGCCGGCTACGCGGTAGAGGTTTCAACGAGTTACACCGGCCCTTGACCATCCGGCCCGGCGCTTGCTAGCATGACTCGTGCACCGTTCGGCCTCCCCTTCAGCGGGGCGTGAGGCGCCAAGCCTTCTGCCCTCCACGGCCGTGGGAATCATCCCCGCCCGGCTTCAGTCGACCCGTCTCCCCGAAAAGCCCTTACAAGACCTGTGCGGGGCTCCGCTCATCGCGCGCGTCCTGGAACAGGTGCGCCAGGCCTCGTGCTTCCGCGCGGTGATCGTGGCCACCGACAGCGCGAAGATCGCCGACGCGGTGCGCGCGGCCGGCGCCACCGCGGTCCTGACCGCGCCCGAGCTTCCTTCGGGGCTCGACCGCGTGGCGGCCGCGGCCCGGAACCTGGAAGACGACGTGGTCGTGAACATCCAGGGGGACGAGCCCTTCGTGAGCCCCAAGGGTCTCGAGCATCTTGTCTCGCTCTTCCGGAATCCAAACGTCATCATGGGCACGCTGGCGGCGCCGTTCCCCGCCGACGAGGACGTGAAGGATCCGAACCGCGTCAAGGTGGTCATCGATCGCATGAGCCGGGCGCTCTATTTCTCTCGGGCTCCCATCCCGCACGGCGCGGGTCCCGCGGCGCTGCTCCACGTTGGGGTCTACGCGTACCGGCTCGAAGCGCTCCTCGAGCTGGCGCGGCTGGGCCCGTGCCCGCTGGAGCGCGCGGAGCGGCTGGAGCAGCTGCGGGCGTTGTGGAATGGAATTCCGATTCATGTCGCGGTGGGGGACTACGGATCGCTGGGGATCGACACGCCCGAGGATCTGGAGCGGGCGAGGATTCTTTTCGGGGGGAGGAAAACGACATGACCAAGTTCGTCTTCGTGACCGGTGGGGTGGTCTCCTCGCTCGGAAAGGGAATCGCCGCCTCCTCGATCGGAACGCTGCTCAAGAGCCGCGGCCTCGAGGTGACGATCCAGAAATTCGATCCCTACCTGAACGTGGACCCGGGCACCATGAGCCCCTACCAGCACGGGGAAGTCTACGTGACCGACGACGGCGCGGAGACGGATCTCGACGTGGGGCACTACGAGCGTTTCCTCGGCGTCTCGATGCACCGCGAGAACAACGTGACCGCGGGCCAGATCTACGACTCCATCATCCAGAAGGAGCGCCGGGGCGATTACCTGGGGCGCACGGTCCAGGTGATCCCGCACGTGACCGACGAGATCAAGTCGCGGATGCTGGGGATCACGAGGCAGGGCCAGGTGGACGTGGCGATCGTCGAGATCGGTGGCACGGTGGGGGATATCGAGAGCCTCCCCTTCCTCGAGGCCATCAGACAATTGCGCCTCGAGCTGAAGCGCGAGAACACGCTCTTCGTCCACGTCACGCTCGTTCCGCACCTGGGCGCGGCGCGCGAGATCAAGACGAAACCCACCCAGCACTCGGTGAAGGAGCTGCGCGCGATCGGTATTCAGCCCGACATTCTTCTCTGCCGGACCGAGATCGCGCTCCCGAGCGAAGTGAAGGAGAAGATCGCGCTCTTCTGCAACGTTCCGAAGGAGGCGGTGATCGAGGCGATCGACGTGGCCTCGATCTACGAGATCCCGCTCATGTTCCACCGCGGCGGTCTCGACGACCTGATCGTCGAGTACATGCGCCTCGAAGCGGGACCCCCGGACCTCAAGACGTGGCAGGCCTTCTCGGATCGCGTGCGCGCCGCCAAGGAGCAGGTCACCGTGGCGGTCGTCGGGAAGTACACGCATCTGCGCGATGCGTACAAGAGCATCAGCGAGGCTATCGCGCACGGCGCGGCGGCGAACGGCGTCTCGGTCAAGATCGACTGGGTGGATTCGGAGCGGGTCGAGATGGACGGCCCCGGGGCGCTCCTGGGCCAGGTCCACGGGATCCTGATCCCGGGCGGGTTCGGAGACCGGGGCACCGAGGGGATGATCCAGGCGGCGCGCTACGCGCGCGAGCGGAAGACGCCCTTCTTCGGAATCTGCCTCGGCATGCAGTGCGCGGTCATCGAGTTCGCGCGCGACGTGGCCGGGCTCGACGGGGCCGACTCCTCCGAGTTCCGCGCCGACACGCCGCATCCCGTCATCGATCTCCTCGAATCCCAGCAGGGGGTCTCCAAGAAGGGCGGAACGATGCGGCTGGGGGCCTACGACTGCGAGGTGATGCCCGGAACCCACGCGGCCGAGGAATACGCGCAGCCGCACGTGGCCGAGCGGCACCGCCACCGCTACGAGTTCAACAACCGCTACCGCGAAGATCTCGAAAAGCACGGGCTCAAGATCTCGGGCCTCTACAAGGATCTCAATCTGGTCGAGATCGTCGAGCTTCCCGATCATCCGTGGTTCGTGGGCGTGCAGTTCCACCCGGAGCTCCGCTCCCGGCCGGCCGATCCGCATCCGCTCTTCCGCGGATTCGTGAAAGCTGCGGTCGAGGAGCGCCGGCGCAGGGAAGGCGCCGGCTCCGGCGCCAAGAGCGCGACGAGCGCGCCGCTCTCGTAGGAGACCATCGTGACCGCATCCTGGACGCCCATCGTTGTCGGATCCGCCCGGATCGAGCCGGGCAGGCTCGCTCTGATCGCCGGTCCCTGCTCGCTGGAGGATCCAGGCATGGCGGATGAGGTGGCGCGCGAGGTGAAGCTCATCGCGGCGGACCTCAAGCTTCCCTTCGTCTTCAAGGCTTCCTACGCCAAGGCGAACCGTTCGGCGGGGGCGAGCTATCGCGGCCCCGGCGTTGCCGAGGGTCTTCGTGAGTTGGCGCGCATCCGCGAGTCGGTGGGCGTGCCGGTGACGAGCGACGTGCACGAGACGGCGGAGGTCGAAGAAGCGGCGCGCGTGCTGGACCTGATCCAGATCCCCGCGTTCCTCTGCCGCCAGACGGCGCTGATCGAGGCCGCGGCGCGGAGCGGGAAGCCCGTGCATCTGAAGAAGGGCCAGTTCCTGGACCCCGCCTCGATGGCGCGCGGCGTGGAGAAAGCGCGGGCGGCGGGCGCCGCGGGCGTCATCGTCACGGAGCGGGGAACGACGTTCGGCTACGGGGACCTGGTCGTGGATTTCCGGGGCATCGAGATCATGAAGCGCTTCGGCTGCCCGGTCTTCTTCGACGCCACCCACTCGGTCCAGAGGCCGGGCGGGCAGGAAACCGGGGGGCAGCGCGAATTCATCCCGGTCCTGGGGCGCGCGGCCGTGGCCGTGGGCGTGGACGGCATCTTCATCGAGACCCATCCGAATCCGGCCCGGGCCCGCTCGGATAAGGAGAGCCAATGGCCGCTCTCGGAGCTTCGGCCACTGCTCCTGAGCTTGATCAAGATAAGGCAATCAATTGCCGATGAGAGACTTGTGGGGGCACGACCCGCGTGAATCGAAACATCACATCGGATCTTTCGGCGCCTTCCAGGGCGAATTCCGCCCGGATTTCGGAGTGGGGGCGCGAGGTCCTCGAGGCGGAGGGGCGCGCGATCCTCAACCTCAAGGACCACATTGGCAAAGAGTTCGAGCGTGCGGTTCAACTCCTGCTCGAAGTCCAGGGGCAGGTGCTGACCTCGGGAGTCGGGAAGTCCGGGCTCGTCGCGAAGAAGATCGCGGCCACGCTGACGAGCACCGGCACACCGGCCACCTTCGTCCATCCCGTGGACGCGATCCACGGCGATCTCGGGATCGTCACGGAGCGCGACGCCGCCATTCTGCTCTCGAAGAGCGGCGAGACGCCCGAGCTCCTGGGCCTCCTGCCGGCCTTCCGCCGGCGCGGCGTCTCGATCCTCACGATCACATCGCAGCCGGAGTCGGCGCTCGCGCGCGGCTCGGACTGCGTGCTGGACCTGGGCCGGATGCGCGAGGCGTGTCCGGAGGACCTGGTGCCGACGACCTCCACGACCGCGGCGCTGGCCCTCGGGGACGCGCTCGCGATCGTGCTGCTGCGCATGAAGGGGTTCTCGCGCGAGGACTTCGCGTTCCTGCATCCGGGCGGCGTTCTCGGCCGCACCGCGATGCTCCGCGTCTCGGAGCTGATGCACCGCGGCGACCAGATTCCCAAGGTGAGGGAGGACGCCACGCTCCACGACGCGCTGATCGAGATCTTGAAGAAGCGGCTCGGCATGACGACCGTCGTGGACGGGAGTGGCGTCCTGCGCGGCATTCTGACCGACGGGGATCTCAAGCGAATCTTGTTGAAGGGAACGGCCGATCTGGCCCAACCCGTCGCACAGGTGATGTCCGTGACCCCGCGCACCATCGAGGAAGACGCCCTTATCGCGCAGGCGGTGCGCCGGATGGAGGAGAACGAGGGCGGAGCGATCACGTCGCTCGTGGTCGTGGATGGGCGCGGAGCGCCGCGGGGAGTCATTCACCTGCATGACTGCCTCGGTGCGGCGCGCGGATAGACCGGGATGCGGGCCCCGTTTGCCGCGCTTCGGGAGGGCGTGATACGATGGATGGTCCCGCACGTGCTGCTGCTTGCGGTGGTCGCGATGGTCGCGATGACCGGCTGCAAGTCGCGGACCGCCCCGACTCCGGACGCCTCCGACCTCCAGATGCCGGACCAGGAGGCGCGCGATTTCACCCTCACAGAGACCTCGGAAGGAACGAAGAATTGGACCCTCTGGGCTTCGCATGCGTCGATGTACAACGCTAAGAACCTGGTGGACGCCCGGGTCATCCGGATCGAGTTCTTCGACTCCAAGGGAAAGCGGTACTCGACGATGGTCGCGGACCAGGGACTGGTGGATCAGCGGACGAACAATCTCGAAGCTGTGGGCCGGGTGCGCGTCGTGACCGAAACCGGTGTCCACATGGAAACCGACTCGCTGCACTGGACCAACAGCACCCAGAAGATCATCTCCGACGCCTTCGTGAAGGTGACCCGCAACCAGGACATCGTGACGGGCTACGGCTTCGAGAGCGATCCGAACCTGGATCACTTCCACCTCAAGCGCGAGGTCCGGGCGGAAGTCCGCGACACGGGGCATGGGGGAGACTCGCTCTAGCCATGCCGGGACTCGAGGGGCGGAATCTGGAGCGGTTCTACGGGTCCTGGAAGGTGGTGAACCAGGTTTCGATCGAGGTGCAGGGCGGCGAAGTGGTCGGGCTCCTGGGTCCGAACGGCGCGGGAAAGACGACTACCTTCTACCTGATCGTCGGGATGCTCCGCGTGGATGGGGGGCAGATCCTGGTGGACGGCAAGGACATCACGCGGATGCCCATGCACGAGCGGGCGCGCACGGGGATCGGCTATCTCGCCCAGGAACCGTCGATTTTCCGGAAGCTGACGGTTCGCGAGAACATCCTCGCAATCCTGGAAACCCTGCCCATGAGCAGGAAGGAGAGGGCGGAGCGGCTGGCCTCCCTCCTGGAGGAGCTGAACATCGCGCATCTGGCGGACCGGAAGGGCTACAACCTCTCGGGAGGTGAACGCCGTCGCGTGGAGATCACGCGGGCGCTCGTGACCCACCCGAAGTTCCTGCTGCTCGATGAGCCGTTCGTGGGAATCGACCCGATCGCGGTCGCGGAAATTCAGGACATCGTGGGCAGGCTGCGGAAACGGGGCCTCGGAATCCTGATCACCGACCACAACGTGCGTGAGACCTTGAGCACGACGGACCGGGCGTACATCATGTTCGAAGGAAAGATTCTCCTGGAAGGGACGAGCCAGGAGCTGGCTGAAGATCCCATCGCCCGCCAGATCTATCTCGGCGAGCGATTCCGACTGGATTGAGGGCGCGACCGCCATGGAAATGAAACACAGCCTGAGCATGCAGCAAAAGCCGACGCTGATCATGACGCAGCGTCTCCAGCACGCGCTCAAGCTGCTCCAGATGCCGACCCTCGAGCTTCAGCAGGCGCTCAAGATGGAGCTGGAGCGCAATCCTCTCCTCGAGGAAGTGGACGAGGTGGAGGAGGTGCAGGAGATCGAGGAGGTGAAGAAGGAAGTAGGCCAGGAGGAAGCGGAGCAGCCGGCCGAGACCGAGGTCAAGAAGGAGCAGGAGATCGACTGGGGGGAGCTGTGGCCCGATCAGTTCGAGACGATCTCCTCTCCCCGCACCGACGACGGCGACGCGGAGTTCTACGAGCGCGTGCCCGTGACGGTGAAGAGCCTGGGCGAGCACCTGCTGGAGCAGCTTCGCCTGAGCAACCTCGACGATGAAGCGATGGCGATCGGAGAATTCCTCGTCGGCTCGATCGACGAGAACGGCTATCTGCAGACGACCGTCGAGGAAGTGGGCGAGGCCTTCCAGGTCAGCCCGGAGCGGGTGGAGGAAGTGCTCGCCGTGATCCAGACCTTCGAGCCCGCGGGCATCGGCGCCCGGAATCTTCAAGAATGCCTGTGGATCCAGGTCGTCCAGAAGAAGATGGAGAGCACGCTCGCCGGCCGGATCCTCCAGGAGCAATTCGACAACCTCCTGGCCAAGCGATTCTCCGAGATCGCCCGCAATCTCAAGTGCACGGTGGAAGACGTGCAGGGAGCCAGTGACACCATCGGCACCTTGGACCCTCGCCCCGCCCAGGAGATCGCGGCCGAGGAGACCCGCTACGTGACTCCGGATCTCATCGTCGAGCGCGTTGGCGAGGATTTCGTCGTGGCGCTCAACGATCGGAACGTGCCGCGCCTGAGAATCAGCAACGCCTACCAGCAGATGCTCCGGAACAAGGGCTCGGTGGAGGACACGACCCGAAAGTACATCACGGAGAAGCTCAACTCCGCCAAGTGGCTCATCCAGACCATCGAGCAGCGCCGAAAAACCATGATCAAGGTCATGCGCCGGATCGTGGAGGAGCAACGAGAATTCTTCGAGAAGGGGGTCGAGGGTCTGAGGCCCCTCACGCTGCAGCAGATCGCGAATCAGATAGGCATGCACGAATCGACGGTGAGCCGCGTCACCACCAACAAGTACGTCCAGACGCCTCGCGGCGTTTTCGAGCTGAAGTACTTCTTCTCGAGCGGCCTCCAGACCGAGGACGGAGACGACGTCTCGGCGAAGGTCGCGAAGGGAAAGATCTCGCAGCTGATTCAGGGAGAAGACAAGCGCGAGCCGCTGAGCGACCAGCGGATCGCGGAGCTCCTGCACGAGCAGGGGCTCAAGATCGCGCGGAGGACGGTTGCCAAGTACCGCGAGGCGTTGCGCATCCTGCCCGCCCGCGCCCGTCGCCGCTATGCATGACACGAACGCGAGAGGGCCGAGGGCCCATTCAGGGGGCGACGATGGAGATCACGATCAAGGGGCGGCACTGGAAGGTGACACCCGATTTCCGCGAGTACGCGGAGCGGAGAATCGAGAAGCTGCAGCGCTACTTCTCACACCTGATCAGCGCCCAGCTCACGATCACCGAGGAGGGCTACCGGCACCAGGCCGAGCTCCGCATCTTCGGAAACGGTCTGGACACGACGGGGAAAGCTCAGGATCCGGATGCGCGCGTGGCGTTGGACGCGGTGCTGGAGAAGCAGGAGCGGGCGCTGAAGCGCCGCAAGGAGCAGTTGAAGGACCACAAGAAGAAGGTCGGACGGGCGCCGCGCAAGGAAGACGTTCTGGAGCTGCCCCCGGAGGAGGCGGACACGAAGGGGCGGAGCGGAACCGAGATCGTCCGGTCGAAGCCGAAACCGCGAACGATGACCCAGGATCAGGCCGTCCGTATGCTGCTCAAGAGCCGGCTCCCGGTGCTCGTCTTCTCGGAGTCGGACGGCGGGGGCACGCGGATCGCTTATCGCCTGGAGAATGGGCGGGTGGGGCTGCTTGAGCTCGATTAGCACCACACAGATCACCATCGAGCAGCTCTTCGAGCAGCAGCGGGAGACCCTTTCGCTCGAGGTGCTCACCAAGGGCCTGGAATCCCGGGTCCCGATCACGATCAGCGACATCAACCGACCGGGCATGGCCCTCATGGGCTACCCCGAGAATTTCCTCTTCGAGCGGATCCAGATCCTGGGCCGCACCGAGGTCGCCTATCTCGGCACCCTGAGCGCGCAGGGACGGGCGGAGGCGCTGGACCGCCTCTTCCAGTTCGCCATGCCGGGGATCATCGTGACCAAAGGGCTCGCCCTCCCGGAGGGCCTCCTCGAGCGCGCCAACCGGAATCAGGTGCCGCTTCTCGGGACGCCTCAGGACACGACGCCTTTCATCCATCAGCTCACCGGGTACCTGGACTGGGTCTTCGCTCCGTCGGTCACCGTCCATGCCTCGCTGGTCGACGTCTACGGCGTCGGGCTCCTCTTCACCGGACGGAGCGGTATCGGCAAGAGCGAGACGGCACTGGATCTGGTCGAGCGCGGCCACCGGCTCGTGGCCGACGACGTGGTTCGCATCACGCGGCGGCACGGCGGCATCCTCATCGGCTCGTGCAACGAGGTGCTGAAGCACACCATGGAGATCCGAGGGCTCGGGGTCATCGACGTCCAGGCCATCTTCGGCATCCGCGCCATCCGGGGCCAGAAGCGCGTCGAAGTCGAGGTGCATCTAACGGAATGGGACAGCAAGGTG
Organism: Candidatus Eiseniibacteriota bacterium; assembly: GCA_041484545.1. Classification (GTDB taxonomy): domain Bacteria; phylum Eisenbacteria; class RBG-16-71-46; order SZUA-252; family SZUA-252; genus WS-7. The sequence goes on from JBGPHU010000035.1 coordinate 12,411, forward strand.
GAGTACGAGCGTCTGGGTCTGGACGACCTGCACGCGCGCTACCTGGATACGGAGATCCCGCTCGTGACGGTCCCGATCCTGCCCGGGAAGAACATCACGGTCATCGCCGAGGTGATCGCGCTCAACCATCTGGTGAAGGTGTACGGCTACCATCCGGCCCGCGCCCTGAATGAACGGCTCATCGAGAGCATGCGCTCCAAGCTTCTCGCCAACCCCCTGGTCCGCGATGACACGGAGTGATCGCCCATGAATTCGCCGCCTGCGCCGCAACGGCCGGTGGGTTTCCTCGTGACGCACGGCGCGCTGGGCACCGAGCTTCTCCGCACGGTGGAGGGGATCCTGGGCGCGCAATCGGACGTCCGGGTGCTGAGCAACGACGGGTTCTCGGGCGAGGCTCTGAGCCGCGCCATCGAGGAGGGTGTTCGCGACGTGCCGATCGAGCGCCTGGTCGTGGTCTTCACCGACTTGGCCGCGGGAAGCTGCGGTATCGCGTCGCGCCAGGCCGACCACGGTGAGCGGACGGTGCGCAAGGTGACCGGCGTCAACCTCCCGATGCTTCTCGAGTTCTTCCACTACCGCGACACGCTCCCCTTGGACGAGCTTCTGCCGCGCCTGGAAGCCAAGGGGAAAGCAGGCATCACCGTATCCTAGCGTGCCGCTCCTGCTCGCGAGGGTCGATGACCGCCTGATCCACGGCCAGGTGGTGCACGGCTGGGGACGTCCGCTCATGCCCACCTGGATCGGGATCGTCTCCGACTCGCTCCGCGCCGATCCGGCGCGCGCGGGCCTGTATCTCTTCGCGGCGCCCGAGGGCACGCGCGCGGAGGCGCTCTCGATCGCCGAGACGCTCCTCGACTCCACGCGGGCGACGATCCTCGCCGAGCGCTCCATCCTGTTGTTTCCGGGCGTCGAGGAGCCGCTGCGGCTCAAGGAAAGGGGATTCCCGCTGGAAGAGCTGAACGTGGGCGGGCTCCACCACGCCGCCGGCAAATCGGCGCTCCTCCCGTACGTGTACCTGGACGCCGCGGATCGCGAGATGCTTCGCGCGCTCGCGGCGCTCGGGGTGCGGCTCGTGGCGCAGGATCTCCCGACCAATCCCCAGCACCGCCTCGAGCCCTTGCTCGGGGGCGCTTCGTGAGCGGCTCCGCTCCGGCGCCGGTCCGGATCGCGATCGCCATCCACAATCACCAGCCGGTCGGAAATTTCGACTCGGTCTTCGCCGAGGCCGTGGAGCGCGCGTACCGGCCCTTTCTCGACGCGCTCGCGCTCCATCCGGGCGTGCGGCTCTCCATGCACTGGTCGGGACCGCTTCTCGAGTGGCTCGAATCCAACGATTTAGCGCTCCTCGACGCGCTCGGCGCGCTCGTCACGCGCGGCCAGGTGGAGCTCCTGTCGGGCGCCTTCTACGAGCCGATCCTCGCGGTCATTCCGCCGTGGGACCAAGAGGGGCAGCTCGAGCGGATGGCCGCGTATCTCAAGTCGCGCTTCGGCGTGACGCCGCGCGGCGCCTGGCTGGCCGAGCGGGTCTGGGAGCCCGACCTTCCGGACGCCCTCGCGCGCGCCGGGATCGAGTACACGCTCCTCGACGATCACCATTTTCTCCTCGCGGGCGCGGATGCCGCGCGGCTCAGAGAACCCTATTGGGTCGAATCCACCCTGGGGCGCGTCGGCGTCTTTCCGATCGAGCGCGAGCTCCGTTACCGGATCCCGTTCCAGCCCGTTCCCGAATTGCTGGATTGGCTTCACGGGAGTCCGGGTGCGCGCACGGGCGCGCGGGTGTTCGGCGACGACGGCGAGAAATTCGGGATCTGGCCCCACACGCACCAGTGGGTCTACGGCCAGGGCTGGCTCACGGCGTGGCTCACGGCCCTCGAGGAGCGCCGCGGGGTCGAATCCGTTCCTCTGGGGGACGCGTGGGACCGCGCGCGGCCCACGCAGCGTATCGCGCTCCCGTCGGCGAGCTATCCCGAGATGATGCTATGGGCGCTCCCGGCCGAGACGCAGGCGCGGGTCGAGGCGGAGCAGCATTGGCTCGACGCCCAGGGCAAGCCGGACCTGGCCCGCCGGATCGCGACCGGGACGTGGCGTGAGTTCTTTGCCCGCTACCCCGAGTCGCGGCAGCTTCACCGGCGTGTCTCGGAGCTGAGCGCCCGGATCGAGCACGCGCGCCGTTCTTGCCTCGCGAAGGATCAGTACGACGAAGCGAGGAGAGAGATCCACCGCGCGCAATGCAACTGCTCCTATTGGCACGGGGTGTTCGGCGGGTTCTACCTGCCGCACCTGCGCGAAGCGGTTCGCGCGCACATGCTGCGCGCCGATTCCCTCGCGGACGGACTTCGGGGCGCCCCGGCCGGCTGGATCCTGGAGGAAGGGGAGGAGGAGCGGAGGCTCAAGTCCTCGCGGACCAGCGTGGCGGTGGCGAGAGACTCGGGCGCGATCGTGGAGATCGCGGATCGACGCCGTCCGTTCGACTTCGCGTGCGCCATCGCGCGGAGGCGCGAGGCCTACCACGTCCGCGTCGAGGAAGCGTCGCGACGCGGGGCGCGGGCGGGAGCGGGAGCCGGAGGGGAGCACGGCGCGGAGCATGGGGAGGGAGGAGCGCCGGAGACGATCCACAGCATGATCTCGGTGAAAGAGCCCGGACTGGAGAGGCTCCTCGAGTACGACGAGCGCCCTCGCCACGCGTCGCAGGAGTGGGTCCTTTCGGCCGGGGAGGTCGCGGCAGCCGGAGGGCTCCGCAACGCGATCGGACGTGGACCGGTGGGACTTCCATTCGCGTCCGCGGGTGTGACGACAGCGCCGGCGGGCGACGCGGACCTCGTGGAGCAGCCGCGCATCCTGCTTCACTCGCAGGATCCGTCGCGCGCCGCGATAGGGAAAGAGATCGCGCCGGGCCGGGACGAGACCGAGTTCGAGGTGCGGTTCACCGGCGCGCCGACTCATGGCTGGCTCATCAGCGAATGGAACCTGAGCCTCCTCACGCCGGACGCGCCCGGACGCCGCCTCGTGCTCGAGGGAGAGAAGCCACGCGCCGTGGCGCCCGGATCAGCAGGCGAAGCCGACGCCGTGACCTCGCTTCGGCTCGAGGATTCCGAATTCCTGCGTCTTGGCCTGGCTCTTTTCTTCACGCCCGCGGCGCGGGTGGAGTGGTCGCCCCTCGAGACGGTCTCGCTCTCCGAGGGGGGCGCCGAGCGCGTGTATCAGGGGACCGCCTTCGTGATCGGATTCAAGGACGCAGGGGACGCGGCGCCGGTTCGGATCCGCGTGCGGGTCGAGGAGGCCGTCCGTGCTCTCTGAGCTCTTGCGCGTGGCGCTCCTGGGCGGAATCCTGGCCACCGACCGGTCCGCCGGGTGGAACCTCATGCTCGGCCAGCCGCTCGTCGGCGCGTGCCTCGCCGGCGCGCTGCTCAATCCGGGGCCGGCGTGGGAGCTCTGGGCGCTTCGGATCCCGCTGGGCGTCGGCGTTCTGCTTCAGCTCCTCCTCACCGATCCGTCGCTCCCCGCGGCGCAGCGTCCGCGCGACGCGGCGACCGCCGGCGTGGTCGGCGCTTCGGTCGCCATCCTCGGCCTCGAGCGGCTGCACCCCTATCTGCCGCTCACGACGGGCGGGATTCTATGGGTCCTGGTGGGAACGATCGCCGGGCTCCTGTCCGCGGTCGCCGAAGGTTGGATGGAGGCGCCGCTGCGCGTCCGGAACCAGCTCTTCGCCCGACGTGCCGAGGAGCTGGCGCTCCAGGGAAGGATCGGCGCCTTCGAGGCGCTCTACTGGCGCGGCGTGGGCCTCCTCTTCCTCCGGGGCGCGACCTGGTCGGCGGCCGCGACCGTGGCGGGCATGAGCGCCGCGGCGCTCGTCCTTCCTCATATAGCGCGGCTCGTGACGGGCACCCGCGCGGGGCTGATCTTCGCCGTGCTCCTCGGAGCCGCCTACGGCGCGGGATTCCATACGCATGTCCGCACGCCGCGGCAGGGGTTCCGGTGGGCCGCGCTGGGCGCCCTCGTCGCGTTCTTCGTCCTGTTCCGGATGCACGGAGGCGGGCCGTGATCGACCCCGCGCCCGAGCTTACCCCGGCGCCCGAGCCGACCCCCGCGCAAGCCACCGCGCCTCCGCCCAGGCTTCGCGGGATGGATCTCGCGAGGGTGTCCTCGCGCTCGCTCTACATCCAGGCGCTCTTTTCTCAGGAGCGTCAGCAGGGGCCGGGATTCGCGTTCGCGCTTCTTCCCGCGTTCCTTCGTCTTTACTCGACCGCCGCCGAGCGGGGCAAGGCAATCGCCCGGCATATGGGGTTTTTCGGCACGCATCCCGTGCTGGCCGGTTACGTGCTTGGCGTCGCCGCGCGGCTCGAGGAGCGGCGCGCGCAGGGAGCGCCGATCGACGACGCTCAGATCGAGACGGCCAAGCGGTCCCTGGCGAGTCCGCTCGCCGCGCTCGGGGATCCGCTCTTCTGGGTCACGCTGAGGCCGCTCGCCGGACTGGCCGGGATCCTTGGCATGGCCTTCCTTCCGCTTGCCCAAGGGCTCGGCCCCGACCTCCGCGTGCTGGTCTGTCCGCTTCTCGCGCTTTTGACGTACAATGCCGTCGCGCTGAGATTTCGCGTCGCCGGCGTTCCGCGCGGATACGCACTCGCGGATGATCCGGTGAAGCTTCTCCGCTCGCTGAAGCTCGCGGAGCTGAAGCGTTTCTTCGAGCGGGTGAGCGCGTTCCTATTCGGATCCTTGATCGTTCTCACGCTCCGGCCGATGACCGAGAGCGCCGATCCGGCCGGCATGGGTCCAGCGCACACGGCATGGGTTCTGGCGCCGTTCGTCCTCGGCTGGATCGCGACCGCCGCGGGGCTCAAGCGGTGGCCGGGACGGAGCGTCGAGATCGCGCTCGCCGCGGCCCTCGTGGCCCTGATCGTTTCGACACGCGTCTAGAGGGCCACGCACGGAAATGGTGGAGCAGGAGGTCACGATTCAGAATCGCCTCGGGCTTCATGCCCGCGCCTGCTCCGTGTTCGTCAAGGAGGCGGCGAAGTTCGCGTCGCACGTCCTCGTCATGCGGGATGGCCTCGAGGTCAATGGCAAGAGCATCCTGGGGGTGATGATGCTCGCGGCCGAGATGGGAGCGAAGATCACGCTCAAGGCGGATGGCAAGGACGAGCAGGAAGCCCTGGGGGCCCTGGTCCGCGTGGTGAACAACAAGTTTGGTGAGGAATGACGCTCCTTCAGGGGATCGCCGCGTCGCCGGGAATCGGGATCGGCCCCATCCACATCGTGGATCCGGAGGAGATCGAGGTTCAGGACGGGGATTTAGCACCCCAGGCGCTCGCCGCCGAGCGGGACCGCTTCCGGAAGGCGATCGAGGAGAGCCTCACCGAAGTGCGTGAGCTGCGCGAGAAGATCGCGCTCGAGACCGGCGAGGAGCAGGCGCAGATCCTCGACGCGCAGATCGAGATCCTCGGCGATCCGGAGGCCACGGAGCAGACGCTCGCCGCGATCGAGCGCGATCGCAAGCCCGCCGCCTACGTGTACCGGAAGATTCTGACCGCGGTGGCCGCGCGCCTGGACGAAGCGGACGCCGAGTACTACCGGGACCGCTCGATCGACGTTCGCGACGTGCGCCGGCGCGTGCTCGCGCACCTGGGCGGCGTCCGCGCCCATTCGCTGCGCGACCTCTCCGAGCCCTCGCTCATCGTCGCGAACGATCTGCCTCCGAGCGAGATGGCGCTCCTTCCCCGGAACATGGCCCTCGGCTTCGCGACCGATCTCGGCGGACGCACCTCGCATACGGCCATCATGGCCCGCGCCCGGGGAATCCCCGCGGTCGTGGGGGTCAAGGGCGCGACCAACTCGGCGCAACAGGGCGCCATCGCGATCGTGGACGGGACCCGGGGGATCGCCATCTTCGATCCCGATCACGAGACGCTCCTGGAGCACCAGCGCAAGCGCGAGCGGTACCGGGAGCTGGCCGCGAAGCTCACCGAGCTCAAGGACCAGCGCTGTCAGACCCTTGACGGACGGCCCATCGGGCTCGGCGCGAACCTCGAGGTGCCCGAGGAGCTTCCGAGCGTCCTGGAAAACGGCGCTGACGGGATCGGGCTCTATCGCACCGAATTCTTCTATCTCACGCGAAAGCAGCTTCCGACCGAAGACGCCCAGTTCAACGCGTACCGCTCGATCGCCGAAGCGATGAATCCCCGCCCGGTCAACATCCGGACGCTCGACGTCGGAGGGGACAAGTTCGCCTCCTATCTGGGCACGCCGATCGAGAAGAATCCATTTCTCGGCATGCGCGGCCTTCGCTTCTCGCTCCGGCGCGAGGAGATCTTCCACACGCAGCTCCGCGCGATCTTCCGCGCCTCCGCCTACGGAAACGTGCGGATCATGTTCCCGATGGTCATCGGTCTCGAGGACCTGCGCCGCGCGCGCGAGATCGTCGGTCGCGTGAAGCTGCAGCTCCGCAACGAAGGGATCCCCATGGCCCAGAACGTGCCGCTCGGGATCATGGTCGAGACCCCCGCCTCCGTCTTCAGCATCGATCAGCTCGCCCAGGAGGCGGATTTCGCGAGCATCGGGACGAATGACCTGATCCAGTACACGCTCGCCGTGGACCGGGGGAACGAGGCGATCGCGGAGATCTACGAGCCGCTCCATCCCGCCGTGCTCCGCGCCATCAAGACGGTCGTGGACGGGGGGCATCGGGCGGGAATTCCGGTCGGGATCTGCGGCGAGATGGCGGGGGAGCCGCTCTACGCGGTCCTGCTCGTGGGCCTCGGTCTCGAGGAGTTCAGCGTGAGCCCGTACCTCGTGCCCGAGATCAAGACGATCGTCCGCGGCACCACGTATCCGGAAGCGCGCGAGCTGGCGGACCGATGCATGGGCCTCTCCACGCCGAGCGAGGTGCGCACCGTGGTGACCGAGTTCATGAGCCGGCGGTATCCCGGGATCTTCCTCCCGGCATGAGCCGCCGCCTCAGAGCCAAGCCCAAGCGCAAGTCCAAGGGTTCTCCGCGAACGAGAGGTTCCCGGCCGGCCATGGGGCCGCTTGACTCGCGCGCGCGCAGGGAGCGCCTCGATCCGGAAGGCATGCGCGCCAAGATCGAAGGGTTTCCGGCGCAGCTCCTGGCGGGAGCCGGGATCGCCGCGGAAGCCGTGCGGAGGATCGAGCCCCATCGGCCGCGCGCCTTCGTGCTGGTCGGAATGGGCGGCTCGGCGATCGCCGGGGACCTGCTTCGCATCCTCGCCGATCGTGAGGGGACGGTGCCGGTCCACGTCGTCCGGCACTACGAGCTTCCTTCCTGGATCGCCCCCGAGGATTTTCTTCTCTTCTCATCCTATTCGGGGGAGACGGAGGAGACCCTGAGCGCCTATCGCGCGCTCCGCCGGCTGGGCTGCCGCGCCGCCGTCATCGCCTCCGGCGGCTCCCTTGCCGAGCGCGCGGCCGGAGACGGACTGCCGGTGGCGATTCTTCCCGGCGGTTTCCCGCCCCGCGCCGCGCTCGGCTACTCCTTCTCGACGCTGGCCCACATCGCCCACCACCTGGGCGTCTTGGCGGATGCCGGCCCGCGCCTCGCGGCGGCCGCCGAAACGCTCGAAAAGAAGGCGGCTACCGCCTACTCGCCCGATGTGTTAGGGTCCCGCAACCCGGCAAAACAAATCGCGATACGCCTTAGCGGGCATCCGGTCATGCTGATTGCGAACCACCGCACGGCCGAGCCGGTCGCGTGGCGCTGGAAGGGACAGTTGAACGAAAATTCGAAGCACTTGGCCTGGGTCTCCATCCTCCCCGAGATGAATCACAACGAGGTGGACGGATTCGTGAATCCCCGCGGCGTGATCGGCAAGATCGCGGCCGTCCTGATCCGCGACGCCGGAGACCATCCGAGGATCGCGCGGCGGTTCGACTGGCTCGCGGCCCATCTCAGGAAG
>JBGPHU010000036.1:0-20299 GCA_041484545.1 Candidatus Eiseniibacteriota bacterium
AGGCCGTTCGCGAGCTCGACCAGGCCGGTCTTGTCCGAGACGGACAGAAGCGCGCGGCCGACCCGGATGTCGTTCACCGCGTCCCGGGGCTCCCCGTGATCCCGGACAATGCCTGCTCGTAGCGGCGGCTCGTCTTCTCGATCACGTCGTCGGGAAGGCGCGGCGGGGGTGGATTCCGGTCCCAGTGGATCGAGTCCAGATAGTCGCGGATCACCTGCTTGTCGAAACTGTCCTGGGCCACCCCTTCGCGATAGTCCGCGGCGGGCCAGTAGCGCGAGGAATCGGGCGAGAGCGCCTCGTCGATCCAGAGGATTCCGCCGTCGCGCTCGCCGAACTCGAACTTCGTATCCGCGAGGATGAACCCGCGCGAGCGGGCGTGCGCCGCGGCGGCGTTGTAGATGGCGAGCGAGGCCTCGCGGAGTTTCTCGGCGACGGGACGTCCCACGATCTCCGCCATCCGCGCGAACGGTATGTTCTCATCGTGGCCTTCCATCGCTTTGGTCGCGGGCGTGAAGATCGGCTCGGGAAGCTTGGAGGAGAGCAAGAGCCCCGGCGGCAGCTTGACGCCGCAGACCTCTCCGGTCGCCTTGTATTCCTTCCAGCCCGATCCCGCGAGGTAGCCCCGCACCACGCACTCCACGTCGTAGCGCTTGGCGCGGCGGACCAGCATCGAGCGCCCCTCGAGAAGCGCCGCGTGCTGCGAGAAGGGCGCCGGGAAGGACGCCGCGTCGGTCGTGACGTAGTGGTTCGGGACGAGCTTGCTCAGCGTCGTAAACCAGAAGCGCGAGATCTGGGTGAGAACCCTTCCCTTGCCGGGTACACCCTCTTCCAGCACGACGTCGTAGGCGGAAACCCGATCGGTGGCCACGATCAGGAGGGAATCACCCAGCTCGTAGATGTCGCGGACCTTGCCTTTGTAGTCGGGCTTTCTTCCGGGGATCTCGACCTGACGCATGGCGCGCTCGACTGCTTTCATATCATTTCCTCCGTCCGGATCCTGCCTTGGGCGGTGGCCCCGCGGCGATCCCCGAATCGATGCGGACCCTGCCGCCTTCCCGGCGGACGGCTCCGAGCTGGATCAATCGAATGGCTTCGACGTACAAACGATGCTCGAGCGGCAGCAGCCGATCCGACAGCGTCTGCTCGGTATCCTCCGGCAGGACCGTAAGCGGCGCCTGGAGCAGGATCGGCCCGGTGTCCATGCCCGGATCCACGAAATGGACGGTCGCTCCGGTGACGCGCGCGCCGGCCTCCACGGCCTGACGCTGCGCGTTGAGTCCCCGGAACGCGGGAAGCAGGGACGGATGCACGTTGACGACCGGAACGGCGACGCGCTCGAGAAAATCGGCGCTGAGAAGACGCATGAAACCGCATAGAGCCAGGAGATCGGCGCCTTCCTCGCGCGCGGCGCGAAGGAGCGTCTCCTCCGCATCCCTGCCCAGGCGAGCCCCCGGCCCGGCCGGTGGGAGCGCCAGGATCGGAACGCCCAGCGCGCGGGCCTCCGTGAGCGCCGCGGCGTCTGGGCGATCGCTCACCACGCGAGCCACTTCGCCCGAGATCCTGCCGTCCCGCGTGGCCTCGATCAAATTGACCGCGTGGGATCCACGGCCGGAAGCAAGGACGAGGAGCCGAAAACCCTTCACTGCCTTAGGTATACCATCGTCCGGGGGATCTTCTCAAGGGGATTGTCCGGAAGGAGTTACCGGCGGAGACTCGCGCCATGGGACCCGCTCGGGCGCGGGATGCGCTCGTGTCGAAACGAAGGCGCCGCCCCGCGTGAACGTGACCCGGATCGCGCCCTCCTGATCGGTGCGGAAGACCCGCGCTCCGGCGCGCAGGTAGCGCCCCACCGTCGCCTTATCCGGGTGCCCGAACCGGTTTCCCTCGCCGCAGGAGATCAGCGCGATGCGCGGCTTCATCGCGGCGATCCAGGCGGAGTCGCTGGAGGTCTTGCTGCCGTGATGGGGCACCTTCATGACGGAGATCGCTCGAAGCATTCCCCGCCCGAGCAGCTCCATCTCGGCATCGTGCTCCACGTCTCCCGCGAGGCAGACCTCGGTTTGGCCCAGTTCGAGAAAGGCGACGAGCGAGCGATTGTTCTCCCCCGCGTTCCCGCTCCGGGTCGCCGCGGGCGAGTCCTCCGCGGCTCTCGAGAGGCGGACGCGCTGCCCCGCTCCGATCGTCACCACGGTGTCGGACCGGACTAGGACGTCGCGCGCGCCGGATCGGGAGAGCCCGGTACTAAGCGCGGCGCGCCACACGCCGCGACGATCGCTCCCGTTCTCGAAGAGTGCGCGCAGGAAGCCGCGCCCCGCGAGCCATCCGAGCCCGCCATAGTGATCGCGGTGCGCGTGCGAGAGGATCGCGGCGTCGACCCTCGTGATCCCTTCCGCGCGCAGCGCCGGCTCGACGGCGGAACGCCCCTCGTCGCGCGACTCCGTGGAAGGGCCCGCGTCGAGAAGAATCGACGCCCGGCGCGCGTGGACGATCGTCGCGTCACCCTGCCCCACGTCGAGCATGAGGATCCACTCCGACCGGTCCTCCGTGCGCGGCGCGGGCGTCCAGGGAACGGCCCACGCGGCGAGAAGCGCGATCAGCGCGCACCAGCGGGCGTTCCTGCGATCCCCCGCCCGTCGCTCGACGCGCGCATGCTCCCACACGGCGGCCGCGAGAAGGAGGAGCGCGAGAGACCCGGCGATGGCGCCGGCCGGCGGAAGGGCCCGCGCGGGAAGCGGCGGAATCGCCGAGGCGACCGACGCGGTGAGCCGCAGCATGAGGAGCCCCGAGAGCTCCACGGCGCCTGCCGCGGCCTGCTCGAGGGGCGGCGCCAGGGCGGCGCATCCGAGATGAAGGAGGAGCGCCGACATGAACACGCCGCAGAGCGGGATGACGGCGAGATTCAGGAGAAGGCCCGCGACCGGCATCGCTCCGAACTGGAGCACCTGGATCCCGAGCGTGCCCGCCTCGGCGAAGGCGCTCTGCTGGGCGAGCGAGAGGACCCCGGAGACAACGGCCCGGGCCCGGGCCTGGAGCCCGCGCGCCCCACGGCTCTCGGGTAGGGCGAGCCGGAACCCTCCGGAAGCCAGAAGCCCCAGCACTGCCGCGAACGAGAGCTGAAAGCCCGGGTCGCCGAGAACGTCCGGAGCCGAGAGGTGGATCAGGAGTCCGGCGATTCCCCATGCGGCGAACGGCCGGACCGAGGACCCGCGCATCCGGCCGGCCCTCATCGCCGACCAGAGGATCGCCGAACGCACCGCCGAGGCGGGCGCGCCGACCAAGAGCACGTAGCCCCAGAGCGAGAGGAGCTCGAGCCAGAGCGCGGGCCCGGCGGGGATCCGGAAGGCGATCGCGAACGCGGCGACGATGCCCGCGAGCACGCACACGTGGAGTCCCGATATCGAGAGGATGTGGATCGTGCCGCCATCCCGAAAGGAGTCGCGTATGGAAGGCAGGATTCCCGAGCGGTCGCCGAGAGCCATGCCCCGGGCCAGCGCCGCTACGGGGGCGCTCAGGTCGCGCGAGAAGAGCCGCGCCAGGCGGAGGCGCAGGATGCCGCTCCAGGGGACGCTCCCGTCCTGCGCGTCCGGGAGCACCACGATCGACGTGGGGTCGGCGTCCACGGCGCCCGCGATCCCGAGGCGCGTGAGCCAGCGCCCCGGCGCGGCGCTCCCCGGATTCCGCGCGTCCTCGGGGGGGCGGTAACGGCCCGTGAAACGGAGCGCTAAGCCCGGGGTCGCCCACGCCGGAGGAGGGCCGTCCTCGCCGAACCGCACGAGAAGCGTCGCCGCGCAGCGCGACCAGGCGCTTCCCACGCGCACCGAGGTCGTCTGAAACGTGATCGCCGGATGGGCGGCGTCGGCAGCCACGGCATCGACCACCCTTCCCTCGATCGCGACCATGAGGCCGCGCGGATGAACCGGGAGCGGCGTCTCGGTCCGGTCCACCTCGCCGCAGAGTGCGCCCCCGGCCGCGACCAAGGCCGCAAGGCCCAGGAGAATCTCGGCGCGGCGCAGCCAGAGCGAGGATCGGACGCGCGCGTGAAACCGGCTTCCCGCCGTCGCCGCCGCCAGAAAGAGCGCCGCGGCAAGACAGGCCGCCGTCCGGAGACTATCCTCGTGAGCCGCCGGAATTGGAGCGAGCCGGGCGAGCGCGTGCCCGAGGAGGAGCGGAATCCAGAGGGCGACCGGCCACGGAAGACGAAGCGACGGCAAGGCGAGGCGCACCGATGCACCGACACGGGGAGCGTGGAGCGTTCGCGGCGCGGGAGCGGCGGCGCGTCAGTTCTTGACTGGGATCGTGTAGATCTCGGAGTAGAGCTCGCGCCCCGCGGCGCCAACGCCCTTGAAGTAGACCTTCACCTGGCGCGCGCTGTTCCGCAGCACCTCGGGAGGAAGCAGGGTCGCGAATATCTTGGAAGAGCCGTCGAGCCGCGTCATCCGCCGCGCCTGAAACGATCCGCCGGGGGGCGCGGCGTAGGCCCAGAGCGCCATCGACTGGTCCCACTCCCCTTCCGGCAGCGCGATCGTGACCGGAAGCGGATCGGAGATGGAGAGCGCGGCGGGGGGCGCGAAGCGAAGCGGATCCTCGGACCTCGCTCCGAACTCGGCCGAGAGGAACTGCTCGCCGCCCGGCTTCACTTCCAGCACGGAGATCTGCGGCGGGAAGCCGCGGCGCAACACGCGGAAGCTGTGCGTGCCCGGCTTCAGATCGACGGTGAGTGGCGTCACGCCGCGCATGTCACTGTCCACCCAGACCGGATCTCCGCGTCCGTCCTCGAATCCCGTGTCGCTCAACAGCGCGCTCCGGATCGTGACTCTTCCCGGCTCGGGGAGCGCTCCGGCGCTGCCGATGAGCTCCACCCGCGTCCCCTGCAGCACCTCGACCTCCTGCGCGCTCGAATTCAATCCCGGACCCCCGAAGCGGACCAGGTGCCGCCCGACGACCACGCTGTCGAGCGCCACCGGCGTCGAGCCGACGTAGGCGCCGTCCACGTAGACGTCGAGCACGCGCGCGGGCTCGGAGGAGCGGAATCCGACCGAGCCCAGGACGCGGGGGCGAAGCGTGGCCCGTCCGCCGGCCGCGACGTCCACGGTGTCGCGCCGCGCGCCGTAGACGCCCCAGTCCATATCGACGTGGTGCGTTCCCGGCGCGACCGCGACGCCGGTGGCGGGGGTGCGCCCAGGAAGCCGCACGCCGTCGATCTTCACGGCGGCCCCGGGAGGGTCGGAGAAGAGATCCAGGTTTGCTCCCGTACCCAGCGGAGATCCGGCTTCCTGCGCGATCGGCCGCCGCGTTCCGATGATCCCCGGCATGATGGCGCGGACCAGGAGCGCGAGCGCGATGATCGCGAGCGCTCCACCTCCCCAGAGCGCGATCCACTCGTACCACGGGCGGCGCTCCACGAAAGAGGCCATCGAGGAAGGCGGCGCCAGCGCGAAATCGCGCCCTGGGCCTGAGGACGGCTCCGACGTGGTCGCCTCGTCGATCGCGCCTTCGGCTGCGCTCCCCTCCGTTACGCCCTGCTCTGCCGTGGCGCTCGCGAGCGCTGCCTCGAGCGGGATGGTCTCGGTTGGCGTTTCATATACAAACGGCGCTTGCCGCGGCTCCGGGACCGGCTCGTGAACGGGAGCGCCCCGATATGGCTCGTTCGCCTTCGCCGGCTCGCTCGGCGGCGACCCGATCGCGGACCGCGCGGTGGCGGGCTCGATCGGCTCCAGCTCCAGCGGACCCAGCTCTCCCGGCTCGAGAACGCCGGGATCCGGGATCCGCTCATGCTCTCCGGCCAACGCCGCGATGGCGACGCGTCCGCTCTCGGGCGCGCCCGAGCACGCGGTGCGGAGGAGCGACATCACGTCGCGGGTCGAGGCGAGATCCCGCGCGAGCAGGCTCAATTCCCCTTCGCGGAGCGGATGCGTCGCGAGGATGTAGCAATCGCCCGCCTGCGCGTTCAGGGGAACCATCTCGAGGCGCACCTGCGCTTCCGATCCCAGCGAGCTCTCGGGAGGAGCGTCGGAGCTTTCGGACGACGGGCGTCCCAGGCGGGAGAGAACACCGGCGCGGAGCCGGTAGCAGGGGCAGTCGCCGGCCGTGAGGGCCATCCCCTCGCCGTCCTTGAAGAGCACGACGAGGACCGAGATCCACGTCCGCTCCCGGTCGGCGCGCGCCATCAGATCCGCGTGCACCGCGCGGAGGGTGGCGATCGCTCGCCGCAGAGGCGGCTCGCCGGGGTCCGCATCTTCGCCGAGCGCCAGCGAGAGCTTTTCCCGGACCCAGATGGTCGGGTCGATCACGTCGGAAAAACTCATCGCGCCGCGGCCCACGAACGCGAAGCCCCGCTCGGGATCGAGGTGCGCAAGCGCTCCCTCCCGATCGGGGCTCCTCACGAGGCCTTGAATGAGGACCTGCGTCGAGTCCGCAGTGTTCATTAGAACGCCACAATATGGGCGCCTCCGGACCGTGTCAATCGGACGTTCTTTTCCGCTTATGGCACCACTATTGCAACCACTTACCGGCGAGGGTTCGCTGGAAGGCAAAGTGCCCCTTTCGGGGACTTGGGACCCGGAAACCAGTACTTCTCACTTGCATATTGCACGGCCGGATCGTAGTGTGCGCGAACTGCCCCACACAATCTCGTGCATTCACGCGATCGGAATAGTTCGCGGACGACTCACGACGAGGCCTCGAGTCCGCGAACACGTTGCTCTTCAACCCGGGAGGCCCCGTTGACAATCCGAACTCGCATTACCTCTCTTCGGGCGATCGCGCTCCTCCCGGCACTCGCGCTGCTCGTCCACGCCCCCGCGCGCGCTAACGCGCTCGGGCCGGACATGCCCGCGTGGACCATCCAGCCCTATTCGGACCACGATTCCGGCAAGGAATCGTCCGACTCGAACTCCGAGTCGACTCCGGTCTCCGACACGCTCGAGCGCACGCTCGCCAGCGTCGCGAAGGCCGAGGATATGGTCCAGGCGGGCAAGAAGGCCGATGCCCAGTCCGCCATTCAGGCGGCCTTGCTGAGCCTGGATGGCGTGCCCAAGAGCGATCCCGGCGTCAAAGAAGTGCGCCGGAAGCTGGACGATCTTCGCGACCGATGCGACAGGATGTCCGCGGCGGATGCGCCGCTCAAGACCGACGACGGCGCGGACGGAGCCGGCACGGAGCCCTCCAAGCTCCGCCCGGTGAAGATCGAGCGCAACGACCGCGTGGACAAGTGGATCGATTACTTCACCGGCCGCGGGCGCGAACAGTTCCAGAAATACCTCGCCCGCTCCGGTGTCTACATGGAGCTGCTCGCGCACAACCTGCGCGCCGAGGGCGTTCCGGAGGAGCTGGCGAACCTGGTTTTCGTGGAGAGCGGATTCAACATGCACGCGCGGTCCATGGCGCGCGCGGTGGGTCCGTGGCAGTTCATACGCGGAACGGCGAAGCTCTTCGGCCTCAAGATGACGCCCTACGTGGACCAGCGTCGCGATCCGGAGCTTGCGACGCGCGCGGCGGCCCGCTATCTGCGCCGCCTCAACGTGATGTTCGACGGAAGCTGGCCGCTTGCGCTCGCCGCCTACAACAGCGGCGAGGGAACCGTGCAGCGCGCGATCCGGCGCCAGGGCACGGACGACTACTGGTCGCTCCGCCTCCCGCGCGAGACGCAGGAGTACGTGCCTCAGTTCTTCGCGGCCATGGAGATCGCCTCCGATCCCGAGCGGTACGGCTTCGAGCTGCCGACCGATTCCCCGTTTCGCTTCGACGAGGTGATGCTCCGGGGACCGGTGGATCTCAAACTGGTGTCGGGGATCACGGCAATCCCGTTCGAAGATCTGGTACAGCTGAATCCCATGTTCGTGCGTCATCGCTCGCCGGCCGGCGTGGACGGCACGGCGATCCGCGTTCCGAAGGGCAAAGGGGACGAGGTCCAGGAACTCTTGCTGACGTACTACAAGCCGAAGGCCCTGACGAAGACGGAGCTTCGTGAGGCGGCGAGGGCGCAGCGCCAGGAGATGCGCCATTCCCCGCGGCGTCACCACCGGCGGGGCCACACGCACCTCGTGCGGCGCGGAGAGACGCTCTCGCAGATCGGAAAACGCTACGGCACGACGCCGGCCACGATCGCCCGTTTGAACCGGCTCAGCGACTCGGGCCAGCTCCGTGCCGGACAGAGGCTCCGCATCCAGTAGCCGCGGGGCGGCCTCGCCACAACCGGACCCCCTCAGTGCGCGACGTTCAGCTCGCGCTCCATCACCCCGCCGCTCGGGATCGCATCGGCCGGGAAATCCTCCTCGATCAGATTCGCGGAAACGCGGCAGTTCCTTCCGATGGTCGCCCCCTCGGGAATGCGCGTCTCCTTGCCCACGATGGTGATCCCGGAGCTCAGGTGCTCGGGGCAGGATCGATTGGGCGTCAGGTCGTCCCCGAAGCCCACGCGCGCCCGGGGCCCGACGTGGACCCGCTTGTCCAGGATCACGCCGTGAAGCTCCGCGTGCGGGCCGACCCACGCCTCCCCCATCACGATCGAGTCGCGCACCGTGGCGCCCTCCTCGACCACGGCCCCCGGAAAGAGGATCGAACGCTCCAGGACGCCGTTCACGATCGATCCGTGCGTCACGATCGAGGAGCGGACCTCGGCGCGCGGCCCGATCCGCGCGGGTGGAAACTCGGTGCTCGGCGTGAAGACCGGCCACCGGAGGTCTTCGAGCGGAAACGGCGGGTTCGGCTTCAGGAGGTCGAGGTTCGCGCGATAGTAGGAATCGAGGGTGCCGATGTCCTGCCAGTACCCTAGGTGCCGGTAGCCCCGGACGCGGCCTCTCCGCACCATCTCCGGGAGGATGTTCCTGCCGAAGTCGTGAGCCGTGTCGCGCTCGGCGTCCTGGCGCAGCGCGGCGTGGAGCGCGGCGGTCCGGAAGACGTAAACGCCCATCGAGATGGTTCCGGACGGGGGCGACGCCGGCTTCTCGAAGAAGCCTCGCACCCGCTCATCGCCGTCTAGGTCCACGACCCCGAACCCGCGCGCCTCCTCGCGAGGCACCTCGGTGACCGCGATCGTGGCGTCCGCGCCGTACACCACGTGCTCCTCGATCATGGGGCGGTAATCCATGCGGTACACGTGGTCGCCCGACAGGATCAGGACGTGCTCCGCCTCCCGCTCCTCGATGCGGGCCCAGTTCTGATGGATGGCATCCGCGGTTCCGCGATACCAGTCCGTCTCGGCCCAGCCCTGGAAGGGCTGCAGAAGCTCCACGCCCCCGCGCTTTCGATCCAGGTCCCAGGGGCGGCCGATGCCGATGTGGTCACGCAGGCTCAGAGGGCGGTACTGCGTGAGGATTCCCACGTCGAAGATCCCCGAATTCACACAGTTCGAGAGCGAGAAGTCGATGATCCGGTACTTTCCGCCGAACGGAACCGCGGGTTTCGCGCGGTTCTCCGAGAGGATGCAGAGGCGGCTGCCGAGTCCGCCGGCGAGGATCATGGCGTAGGACACGAAGCTCATGGAACGCTCGGCTCGATCCGGGAGCCAGCCGGGATCACCGATCCCTTGCCGACGACGCAGATCCCCCGCATGGAGGACCCGGCTTCCGGCTTGCCCGCGCTCCCCACGTGGGCGTCCGGACCGATCACGACCCGCTTGTCCACGATCGCGCGAGAGAGACGCGCCCCGGGCGCGATGCGCGCGTCGTGCATCACGATCGAGTCCTCGACCAAGGCCCCTGCCCCGACGTGCACCCCCGGGAAGAGCACCGAGCGCCGCACCGCGCCTTCCACCTTCGCTCCGTGCGAGATGAGGCTCTGGCTCACCACCGCCTCCGCACCCACGACTGCGGGCGCGCGGTCCTCGCTCGGCGTGTAGATCAGCCAATCGGGATCGTAGAGGTTCAGCGGCGGGAGCGGACGGACCAGGTCCATGTTCGATTCGTAGTAGGAATCCAGCGTCCCGATATCGCGCCAGTAGCCCCGGTGCGGATACGCCCACACCGGATCGCCCTCCGCGATCATGGGCTGGATCACGTCCCGCACGAGGTCGGGTCCCCCGCCGGGCCGGCGCAGGCGCTCCATGAGGTCCCGCGCCCGGAAGGCGTAGATGGCGGCGGATACCACGCGGCCGCCCGGCCGCTTCGGCTTCTCCTGGAGCGCCGTGACGCGTCCGCTCGGGTCCGCCTCCACGTACCCGTAGCGCTCCGGCTCCTCGCTCGGCGCCTGCGTCGTGACCAGCGTGAGCGCCGCGTCGCGCTCCTCGTGGAAGCGGATCAGCTCCGCGTAGTCCATCTTGTAGACGAGATCGCCGGAGAGAACGAGGATGTGCCGCGCCTGCGCGTCCTCGATGACGTTCCGGTTCTGGAGGAGGGCGTCGGCGGTGCCCCGGTACCAGTTGGTCTCGCGCTGGCGCACGTAGGGCTGGAGGAGCTGGATGCCGCCGTCGCGGCGGTCCAGGTCCCAGGCGCGTCCGATGCCGATGTGCCCATGCAGAGAGAGCGGCGCGTACTGCGTCAAGATCCCGATCCGTGTGAGGCCCGAGTGCACGCAGTTGGAGAGCGTGAAATCGATGACGCGGTACTTGCCGCCGTACGGGAGCGCCGAGGCGGTGCGGATGCGCCCCAGGGCGCGCAGGGCCTCGCTTCGTCCTCCCGCGAGCACGAGGGTCAGCACGGGGGGGATCGCGGTCATGCCGCGTTTCCGGACGCCGCGCTAGAAGCGGTAGGAGCCCGAGACGCGATGGCTTGCGTCGAGGTCGCGATGATCGAGGTAGGCGTAGTCGAGTCCGAACTTCCGGTACCGAAATCCCGCGCCAGCGGTGAAATTCTGCGCCTCGAAGCCGGTGCGCAATGCGAGCCTCCGGTCGAACCAGTATTCGAGCCCAGGATGGAATTCGAAGGTGACGCCGCCGAGGTGGGCTTGGCTCGAGAGCCGCTCGTCGGAGAATCCGACCTGCACGTCCAGCGCCGCCGTGACCAGGTGCCGCCGGTCGCGGAACGAGCGCGTCTTGGCCCCGCCGATGCGCAGAGACGGTGCGATGAACTCGCCCGTCCCGGTGTTCCAGAGGATCCGGGTCGTCGTCGCGTCACGTAGCGTCGCCCCCAAGGAGATGCCGCTGCGTCCGACATAGAGCAGCCCGAGGTCGATCCCGAAGCCGTTCGAGCGGAGACTGTCGCCGAGCCACTGCCGGATGTACTTGAAGTTTCCGCCGAGCGAGAGGCCGGGACGGACATCGCGAGCATAGCTGAAAAGGAGTGCCACGTCGTTATCGCTGTCGAAGACGAACCGGCTCTCGTCCACGTTGAGGAGGTCGCCGGGGTAATCGAATTTCCCGTTCCCGTTGAGGTCCGTCTGGAGCTGGAGGCCGCGCGTGTCCGGGATGTCGCTCACCCCGAGCCGGACGAGGGAGATCGAGAGCGCCTGCCGCGGCTTCCCGGGCGCCGAGACCGGCATGACGTAGGAGAGGAAGTCGTACTGCACGATGGAGCCGAACTGCTCGGCGTGCATGGCGGTGACCTGACGCTCGGCCAGCGTGGCGAGCCCCGCGGGATTCCAGTAGGCGGCGGTCCCGTCGTCGGCGAGCCCCACGAAGGCGCTCCCCATCCCCAGCGCGCGGGCGCCGACTCCGATGCGGAGGAATTCACCCGCGTATCGCGTGGCCCACGCGGAATCGGGCCGGCACGGCCCGAGAGCCGCGATCAGCGCGAGGAGGAGACAGGTTTTCGGAACGGGAACGAACCGCATCAGGCGCCGCCGGCAAGGGAAACCATCGCTTGGATCCGGACGAAGGATTGTACCCCACCCCGGATTGCGGGGTTCCTTCGTCGAATCCCCCGGTTTCCCGGGATCAATGGGCGGCCGACCGCCGCTTCGCGGGCGCCGCGTCCTCGGCGGATCGCGACGTCGTCACCCGCCGCAGGGACCGCCACACCACGTACTGCTCCACCAGCTCGCGGTCTTCCTCGGCCATATCGGTAAAGCAGCAGGCCAGCTCGAATTTCCGTTTCTGGCGCGGTACCTCGATCTCCGCGGCGCGCACGATCACGCCCTGGCACTGAACCACCCGTCCGCGGCGGAGCCGTCTCCCGAAGGGAGGCAGAAGCAGCGTGAGGGCCACCCGGGTCAGCGGCGGAAGCGCCGCCTTGCTCTGAAACTGGAGACCCCCGGCGGAAAGATTGATGCTCTCCGTGGTGAGCACCGAAGCGTCCTCGCCCACTCCTGCGATCTGCATCGCGAGCTTGGCGATGACGCGAGGCGCCCGGCGTCGTTCCTTCGTCGACTTGGACATAACCCTCACCCTCCCCGCGGCCTTGCGGCCGCTCCGTTCAGCGACGCCTTCCCTGACGGCCCCCGCGCGCCTTCTTCTTCTCGCGAACCGCCCGCTTGGACCGTCGCGCCGCGCGCGTCCTGAGACCCAGCTCGATTTCCCTTCGCTGCAGATCCGCGCGGGCGATCACCACGTCCACGGAATCTCCCAACCCGAACCGGTGCCGCGTGCTCTTCGAGCGGAACGAGAACCCGTGCTCCGCGAGCGTGAGCGACGGATCGCCGATGGCCCGCTTCGGCAGGAATCCCTCGATATTCAAGCCCTCGAGGAACACGAACAGCCCGCCCGGCGTGAGCCCCACGATCGTGCCGCGCGCCTCTTCGCCCAGCCGCTGCAGCGCGTAGCGAACCGCCTTCATCTTCACGACCGCTCGCTCGGCATCGTCCGCCGTCATCTCGGTGGCGGAGATGTGCGACGCCGTGGCCGCGCTCATCCATGCGCCCGCGAACGCCCAAGGATCGCCGGCCGGTTTGGAGCCGTCGAGAAGAAAGCGCTTCACGATTCGATGGTTGGCGAGGTCTGCGTAGCGGCGGATCGGAGACGTGAAGTGCGCGTACCCGCGCATTCCCAGCCCGAAGTGGCCGACGTCCACGAGATCGTAACGCGCCTTCTCCATCGCCCGCAGGAGATAGAGATTCACGATGCGGTCGCGCGTCGTCTTTCCCGACGTCGCCCACGGGCGGAGCTGCTTCGCCTCCGTCACGAACGGCACGGCCCCCGAGCGTCCCAGGTACCGGGCCGCTTCGAAGAACGCGCGCAGCTTATCATACCGGGGGCGCTCGTGAACCCTATAGAAAAACGGCAGCTCCCGCGCGAGCGCGCGGCCGCCGACGATCCGGTTCGCGAGCAGCATGAATTCCTCGACCAGCTCGTGCGTGGGAAGCCGTTTCGATTCCTCGAATGCCGCAGGCTCGCCGCGCTCGTCCAGACGCGGGCGCAACTCGGGAAGGTCGAGATCGAACCCGCCCTCCTCGAGGCGGCGCCGCCTCAGCCCGCGCGCGATTCGATCGAGCTGCGCCAGCGCGGCCGGGAGGCCCGGGCCTCCCTCGCGAGCGAGACGCGCGGCCTCCGGATAGGAGAGCGAGGCCGCGCTGCGCACAACCCCGCTCACGATCCGGCTCTTGCCGACCACGCCCTCCTCGTCCAGCTCGACCAGCACGCTCAGCGTGAGCCGGTCCTTTCCGTCGACGAGGCTGCAGAGCCCCCCGGAGAGCGCCTCGGGGAGCATGGGGTAGGTAGCGTCGGCCAGGTACGCGCTGTTCCCGCGCGCCTGCGCCTCGAGGTCGAGCGCTCCACCGGGCGGGACGTAGTGACTCACGTCCGCGATGTGGATCCCGATTTCGTGAATGTCCCCGGCGGAGCGGTGCACGGAGAGCGCGTCGTCGTGGTCCTTCGCGTCCTCCGGATCGATGGTCACCGTGAGGTCGCCGCGGAAGTCGGTCCTGCCGTGAGCCGCATGGGCCACGGAGGACTCCGCGAAGGACGCCGCCTCCGCGAGCGCGCCGGGCTCGAATTCGGTATGGAGACCCTCCTCCAGCGCGACGACGTAGCTGTCCTCGCGGGGGTCGTCGTCGCCCAGCACCGCGATGACGCGGCCCCGGAGCGGCTCGGCCGGCGTGCGGTCCAGACGCACCACGGCGCGCCGGCCAGGCGGGACGGTGGCCCTGCCCTCCAACGTCAGGAGGATCTCGCGCGGATACTCGGGACGCTCCGGCTGGAGCAGCGTCTGGCGGCCCCGCGGCTCGATGCGTCCGACGATTCCCGACGGGGAGCGCTCGAGCACTTCCACGATCTCGTGAGCGTCCCCTTCGCGTCTGGACTCGAGATAGCTCGCCACGACGAGATCGCCGTGGAGCGCCGTCCCCATCGCGAAGGGCGGAATGAAAAGATCGTCCTCGCCATCGCCCACCCGGACGAACCCATAGCCGAAGCGGGTTCGCTCGAGGCGGCCGACGCGAGGACGTGTCGTCACGGGCGGTGCATTGTGGGCGGAGCTTGAAATCTGGGGCTAGCGGTTCTTCTTCTTGTGGCGATCGCGGCGGAGGCGCTTCTTCCGCTTGTGGGTCGCGATCTTCTTACGTTTGCGCTTTTTTCCGCTTCCCATCGCTCTCCTTCGGGTGCGCGCCCAGGCTCAGCCGCGCACCGCCCCTTTGAGTTCGTTGGACGCCTTGAAGACGGGCACCAGCTTGGCGGGAACCATGACCTCGGCCCCGCTGCGCGGATTGCGTGCTTTGCGCGCCTTGCGCTCCCGGACCTTGAACGTGCCGAATCCACGAATCTCGATGTGCTTCCCCTCGCTCAGCGCCCGGGAAATCGCGTTCAGCAGCTGATCCACGATGGTCGCCGTTTCGCTCTTGGAGATTCGAGTCTTGCCCGAGATCTCGTCCACCAGATCTGCCTTCGTCACGGGCTCCTCCTTTGCGGCTTCCCTACGCCGGGTCGTCGAGGGCGGCACTCTAGCACCGGGCCGCGCACCCGTCAATTAACGCAACCGGTACTCGAGTTGTGGACCGGACTGGCTGAGACCGGGCACCAGACGCAGCTTGTCCTGGAACAGGTCCAGGACCGACACCCGGCGCCGCTCCTTGCGCACCACGACGGGCCGTCCCTGGATCTTCCCCATCTCTCCCGCCAGCTTGATCGCGTCGTCCAGGTCTCCGAGCCGGTCCACGAATCCGTACTCCAGGGCCTGGCTCCCCGAAAAGATCCTGCCGTCCGCATACGGCAGGATGTCGCTCTTCTCCATGCCGCGTCCATCCGCGATGGCGTTCACGAACTGCTCGTAGACGTTCGAGAGAACTCCCTGGAGGAGCGCCTTCTCGTCAGGGGTCATCGGCCGCGAGAGCGATCCGATGTCCTTGTACTTCCCGGTCTTCACCACCTCGAAACGCACCCCGACCTTCTTGAACAGCTCCTCGGTGTTCGGGAAGCTCAGGATCACGCCGATGCTGCCGGTGAGAGTGCCCGGATTGGATACGATCGAATCCGCGGCGCAGGCGACGTAGTAGGCGCCGGATGCCGCGACGCTTCCCATGGACGCCACCACCGGCTTGTCCTCTTTCCTGACCCGCTGCACGGCGTCGTAGATTTCCTGGGACGCGGCGACACCGCCCCCCGGGCTGTCGAGCCTGAGGACCACCGCCCGGATGCTCGAATCGCGGCGCATGTGCTCGAGTTGATCGACGATTCCCTCGGAGGATTCGATGTCGCCGACGATCTCGACCAACCCGACACGCTTGTTCAGCGAGCCGAGCGCCAGATCATCACTGCTGAGGGATAGATTCACGACCAGGAACGCGAGGCTGACCGTCACGAGGGTGCCCACCAAGAGGACGATACAGCCCACCAGCCAGCGCTTGACGGCCATTCGGTCTCGTTCGGTCCCGCTCTGGTCCAACTGCATAAGGAGATTCTCGAGTACGCTAGCAAAGCCCCGGCGGGAATTCAATCGACGCGGTTCGCTTGAAATACAAACAGGGCGTCCGGTTTCCCGAACGCCCCGTGCCGGCCCAGCGGCCGAATAGTCTGTTCCCCACCTGTGCCGCGCGCCTAGTACCAGTGAAACTGCGTCGTCTCGTCGAGGGGATCAGCTCAGGACCAGGCGATTCTCGCGGGCACCGCAGGGAACATATGGCGCAGTGCGTATGTGCGCGCTTATCAAAGCAATCGGTGTACCGGTGGAGGGCGCCGAGCCCCAAAGCGGAGAGCAAACGAGCGGGAAAATAACTAGTAGCATACATTACTGTAAATCAATAGCTTACAGCGTTATTGTAATGTGTTTTCTATCCCCCGCGAGGCGCCTCCGCGTGCTCGATTGCACGGCATGCCGCGTGGGGGCGTCCGCGGGCCCGACACCTGGGCCGGATGGCTCAGGGCCGGGGGGCAATTGCCCCAGCCGGCTCCGGAGCGACGAGGGATTTTCCCGTCATCTCCTTCGGCGGACGGATTCCCATCATGGAGAGGAGCGTGGGCGCGACGTCGGCCAGAACGCCGTTCTCGATCCGGTAACGGCGAGGCCCCACACAGAGGATCGGAACCGGGTGCATCGTGTGGGCGGTGTGCGGACCCCCGGTCTCGTAGTCGATCATCTGGTCGGCGTTCCCGTGGTCGGCGGTGACGAGAACCGTTCCCGAGCGGCCCCGGACCACCTCGATCAGGCGACCCAGGCACTCGTCCACCGTCTCCACCGCCTTCACGGCAGCCTCGATCACCCCGGTGTGGCCCACCATGTCGGCATTGGCGTAGTTGAGGACGAAAAAGCCATACGTCCCGTCGGAGAGCCTCCGAACCGCCTCGTCCGTCAACTCGCGCGCGCTCATCTCCGGCTTCAGGTCGTAGGTGGCCACCTTGGAAGACGGGACCAGCACCCGGTCCTCCCCGGGAAACGGCGTCTCTTCGCTGCCGTTGAAGAAGTAGGTGACGTGCGCGTACTTCTCCGTCTCGGCCATCCGGATCTGCCGGATCCCTTCGCGGCTCACGGCCTCGCCCAAGGTTCCCCTTAGCGGCTCGTCGGTGAAGAGAACCGGGTAGGGAAAGGTCTCGTCGTAGGAAGTCATGCAGACGTAGTCGAGGTCCAGCGGCCAGCCCGGCCGCCCGAAGGCGTCGAACGACGGATCCGCGAGCGCGCGCGTGATCTGACGCATCCGGTCGGGGCGGAAATTGAACGTGAGCGCCGTGTCTCCGCGCGCGATCGTGGCGCGCTCCCCGGAGCCGGCCACGATGGTCGGCTTGACGAACTCGTCGTTCTCGCCCCGCGCGTAGGCCTGCTCGAGAGCCTCGACCGCATTACTCGCCTTGAACCCCTCGCCCTGAACCATGGCGCGGTAGGCCAGCTCGGTCCGATCCCAGCGCTTGTCCCGGTCCATCGCGTAGTAGCGTCCGCCGACCGAGGCGATGCGCCCCCGGCCGATCTCGCGGAGGACCGTTTCCGTGGCCTCGAGATCCCCGCGGGCCGAGCGCGGCGGCACGTCGCGGCCGTCGGTGATGGCGTGCACGTAGATGCGCTCGACGCCCGCGGACACGGCGATGCGCAGGAGCGCATGGAGATGGCGGGTATGGCTGTGGACGCCGCCCGCGGAGTGAAGCCCGATGAAGTGGAGCGCGGCTTTCCGCTTCCGGGTCCGTGCCAGAGCGTCGAGGAGGACCGGATTCCGGGAGAGCGTCCCCTCTTCGATCGACCGGTCGATGCGGGTCAGGTCCTGGTAGACGACCCTCCCCGCCCCGAGGTTCAAGTGTCCCACCTCGGAGTTGCCCATCTGTCCCGGGGGAAGCCCCACGGATTCGCCCCACGTGACCAGCGTCGCGTGCGGGCATTCGCGCGTGAGCGCGTCCATGACGGGAGTGCGCGCCATCAGCACGGCGTTCCCTTCGGCCCGGGGGTTAAGCCCCCAGCCGTCGAGAATGATGAGCCCCGTGAGCGGCGATGACGGAGACATGCGCCGAGGTTAGCACAGGCGACCCGCGCGGTCGGGCGCAGAAACGCGGCGCCCGCCGCGGCGTCCGGCCCGGCTTCGACGCCGAGCCTATCCGGCCTTCGTGACGTTCGCCGCCTGCGGTCCTTTCGGCCCCTGCGTCACCTCGAAGGACACCTCGTCACCTTCCTTGAGGCTCTTGAACCCGTCTCCGACGATCGCGCTGTAATGGACGAATACGTCCGGTCCGCCCGAGCGCTCGATGAAGCCGAACCCCTTCGCCTCGTTGAACCACTTCACCTTCCCTGTTTCCGCCATCGCGTTCATCCTCCTCTTCTGGAAAGAACCTGCGCGCATGCCGCGCAGGCGATCGAGACCAGACACGCGGACCATACAGGCAGGATCCACGGCCGGGGCACTAGAAACACCAGATCCAGATCGGCAAGGGTGGCCGGAAATCCCGTCCAGAGCCTCAGAAACACGTAATAGAACAGATCCCAGAGCCCGAAAATCCACAGTCCCCGCGCCAGGGCCACCCGGAGCGAGGGTCTGCCCAGGTACGCCGCCGCCGCGATCATGACCAGAGTCGCGACCTCGCGCCACTGCTCGAGCCTGAGCCCCGACTCGGGGATCGGATGAAACGGCGCGGCCCAGCCTTCCGGGAAATACAACCGTTTGAGCGTGACCACGCAGGCCGCCTCGACCAGCGCCATCGCGCACGCGAACACCGTGAGCGCGACGAACCCCACGCGACCTTCACGGCCCGAGCGGCCCCAGACACCCGGCTTCACCCGCCCGCGGCCACGCCGGGCCCGAGCGCCGGCTCCGCCTCAAGGCCCACCGCGTCGAAGCCGGCGTCCGTCCACCGCGCGCCGAACCGCGATGCGATCTCCGAGGCCAGACTCTCCGCGATCGCCGCCTTGAGCCGCCCGGTCGAAGCGGCGCCCTTGCCTTCCGCGTCGAGCCCCAGGATCTCACCCAGGGACCGCGCGTTCCGCTCGAGCGCCTCGGACTCCCCGCGCGCGGCTCGCCGGAACCGCGAGATGGAGCGCGACCGGGCCGTGAGCGGAACCGAGGCGTGACAGACGGCGCCCGTCCGGCCGAAGCGCGATGCGATCCCGGCGACCTTGAATCCGCCCGCCAGAACCTCGCCGGGCGCGCTCCGCGCGAAGCAGAGCGAGGCCCCGGCGCCCGGCGACGCCCGACGATCCTCCTCCACCCGCGCGTCCTCCACGCCGCACGCGGACAGGGCGCGCGACAGGCATTCCGCGGCCGCGTTCGCGAAGCCGCGCGGCGTGAGCCTCCAGGGACCGGGAATGCTAGCCGCGAGGGCGAACGTGGCCTCCTCCGCGTGGAGAACGGCATTCCCTCCCGTGGGACGGCGCACGACCTCGATCCCCTCGCGGGAGAGTCCTTCCTCGTCCCAACCCTCGGGGTACGGCTCGCTCCGGCCGAGACTCAGGGTTTGGCGCTCCCAGGAGTACGTCCGGTACACGAGGCGGGCGGAGCCCTGCGAGACCCATCCGAGGAGCGCCCGATCCGTTGCCATGTGCCAGGAACCGGCCGCCACGATATGCGGAAGGCGATAGAAAAGGTACGGCGAACGCACTGCGGGCAACCCTCCCGCGACACTCCGCTAGAGGTGGAGAACCCCAAGCCAATCATGAAGAAGGAACATGACGCGTCCGATCAGAAGCGAGATACGCGCCATCACAGTGTAACCGTACGAGGCGCCGAAACTCACCATCAGGAAGTAGACGCCGACCCGCGCCGTCCCCCCGAGAGCGCCCTTGTGCTCTTTCGAGAAGAAGAAAAAGATGAGCGTCGTCAACAACCCGACGATCAGGATCCAGTTTCCGATGGTCGCGCCCAGGTTGTTCGCCACCCAGAGCGGCAGGATGGTGCCGTGGATCTGCTCCACGAAATCCCCTTGCCCGAAGCCCGTGATGCGGAGCGCCGGGTAGACGCCCAGGATCAGCGCGATGGACCAGCGGGAGAGCCAATCCCCCTTCGGGAAGAAACGCGAGAAGAGGAGGACGCCGAGCGCGAGCGGAACCAGGAGCAGGTAATCCCGGTGACCGTTCGCGCCGTGGAACAAGGGATCGAACAGGTTCGGCTTCACCACCGAGTAGTAGGTGAGCACCACGTAGTATCCGGCCGAGACCCCGACGAAGAGATGCTCGCAGAGCTTGTAGGCCGGGTTGTCCTTGTAGAGGAAGCTGAAGATCCCGAGGGTGAGGAGCGCCGCGATCCAGACGCCGAGGTCGGTGCTCAGATGCATGGCTCTACTTCTTCCCCGCCGCAGAGCGCTGAGGAAGCGCCGCGAGATTCCCGAGCAGGATCATGAAGGCGATGAAGATGTGCGCGAGCGACTGCGCGTCCATGCCGCGCGTCGCGAGCGCGGGATGCCCGACCAGGACCTCGTATTCCGCGGCGCCCGCCATGCCTCCTAGGAGCCCCTGGAGCTGTCCTGCCTGGAGATACGGGTAGTACTCGGGCGCGCTCACCGCCGTGACCCCGGCCACCATCGGGACGTGGTACCGGGAGACGACCTGCTGCACCCATTCCTTCGTCCCCGGGTAGCCCGCGCTGATGCTCA
>JBGPHU010000037.1:0-20126 GCA_041484545.1 Candidatus Eiseniibacteriota bacterium
GTAGAGCAGATGGAGGAGCGGAACGGCCCCGAGCCTCGTCGCGAGGAGCGCGGCCGCGGCAAGAAGCATCACGGGGGCCCAGTGCTTGCGCGTGTAGGCGCGCGCCCCCTCGGCCCCTTCGAGTCCCGCAATTCCAGAGATCTTCCCGAACGCATAACTCGCGAGATAGGCGTAGAAGAGAGACCCGACCTGCTGTGAGATAGCGAGCCCCGCCTGCAAGTAGCCGTTCGCCTCCACACCGTACTCATGCACGTAGTGCGATCGGATCGCGATCAGCGTGCCCTGGTCCACGAGGCCGGCGAGGAGCCCTGCGCCCGCCACCGCGAGCAGCCCGCGCGCGAGCGCGGGGGTCAGCAAGGGCTTCGCCGGCGAGGCCACGAGCGGCCGGTATTCCCGGCGGTGCACGAAAAGCGCGCCCGCGCATCCGGCGGGGAAGAGGATCGCGACCGCCAGCGCCGCTCCCTTGAGTCCCCACCGTGGCACGAGCAGGAACGCGGTCGCAAGCGACAGGCACCCTCCGACCAGGGCGAACGTGAGGGGCGCCTTGAGATCGGACCGTCCCGCGAAGAGGCCGACCAGGGTCTGCTGGAGCGCGATGCCCGCGACTCCGATCATCGAGATCCGGATGAGCGGAGCGTAGGTGTCCACGCCCAGGAGCGCGCGCGAGATGGGCGCGGCGAAGAGAAGGCCCAGCGCGATCACGATCGAGCCGCTGATCAGGAGCAGCGTGAATGCTGCCCACACGGTTCTCCGGGCCGCCGATGTGTCTTCCGAGGCCGTGGCCGCGCCCACCGCGCGCGCGACGGGCAGGCCCAGGCCCAGGCTCCCCGCGCTGCCGAGCCACGCCTGGCTCGAGATGATCTGCGCGAGGATGCCGATTCCGGAAGCCTCGAGGTGCTGCGCGAACCACTTGTTCCGGAGGATGCCCATGACGCCGTTGACGATCGTGGCGCTCGCTCCCATCGAGAAGCGCAACGACCGATCTCTCCAGAGGGCGAAGCGTGCGCCGGACATGGGCGTGCAGTATACTCGGTTCGATGCGCGTCCTCTTTCTCACCTCGCGGTTTCCCTATCCGCCGGTAGGCGGGGATCGCAACCGAGTCTTCCATTTCATCCGCGCCCTGAGGACGGCGGGGCACGAGGTCCACCTCGTGACCTTCGACGATGCCCTGCGCTCCCGTCCCGCGGCGACCGTGGCGCCGCTGACGAGCCTGCTTGCCTCGCTCTCCGTCGTTCGCCTGCCCGGAATCCTCTCGGCCGTGCGCGCGCTCGCGGCGATACCCGGATCGCTCCCCCTGCAGGCGGCCTACTACGAGTCGGGGAGAATGCGCCTTCGCGTGAGTGAAGCGCTCGCGCGCGTCCGCCCCGACGTGGTCTACACGCATCTCTTCCGCATGGCGCCGTACGCGCTCCCCGAGATGTCCCGACACGCCGCGGCCTGGATTCTCGACCTCACGGACGTCATCTCGAAGGAGATCGAGCGCTCCATTCGGTACCGCGCGGGCATCAATCGGTGGATCTACCGCGAGGAAGGGCGCCGGATCGCGCGGTACGAGCGCCACGTGGCGGCCGCCTTCGACCGCTGCTGGGTCGTCGGCGACACCGAGGCGAAGACCCTCGCCGCCATGTGTCCCAGCGCGCGGATCGAAGTCGTGCCGATCGGGGTCGACGGCGAGACTCCGCGGGAGTCCGTGCGCGCGGAGCGGGAGCCGGCGACCATCCTCTTCTTCGGCTATCACCGGATCTTCCACAACAGGGACGCGGCCCTCTTCCTCGCCCGCGATATCTTCCCGCTCGTTCGGGCTCAGGTCCCCGAGGCGGTTCTGGAGATCGCGGGGAAGGAATCGGAGCGATTGGGGAGCCTGGCGCGGGGCGCCGGGATCCGGACCCTGGGTTTTCTCGAGCGGCCGGAGGAGGCGTTCGCGCGCGCGACGGTGTTCGCGGCGCCCCACCGTTTCGCCGCGGGCGTGCAGACCAAGGTGCTTCAGGCGCTGGACCAAGGGCTCCCCGTCGTGACGACGCCGCTCGTGCGCGATGGGCTGGAGCCCATTCCAAGAGATCTTCTCCGCGTGGGCACGTCCGCCGAGGAGATCGCCGCTCGGATCGTGGCCCTGATCCGCGATCCCGCTCTCGCAGCGGAGCTGGGCGCGCGCGGATGCGCGTGGGTGCGGTCGCGCTTCCGCTGGGAGCACGCGGTCCGCGCCTTCGAGGCCGCGGGCGGCGTCTCCGCCGGCGCCGCGTGACCCCGGGCCCGGGCATTCCCTTTCTCGAAGTCGCAGGATTCGCTTTCTTCGCGGCGCTCGCGTTGACCCCGCTCGTCCAGCGGCTCGCGCGCGCGACCGGCTACGTCGATCACCCGGATCCGCGCAAGGCGCACGCGCGCCCGACGCCGCTCCTGGGCGGAATCGCGATCGCGGGGGCGCTCGTGCTCGCGCCGATCCTCGCCGGCGCGTTCGGATCGGGCGCCGTCCCGGCGCCGTCGTGGGGGCTGGTGGCCGGCGCCGTCATCGCGCTCGTCCTCGGACTCATCGACGACCGCCGTCCGCTCGGGCCGCGCGGGAAGTTCATCGGGCAGCTCGCGGCGGGCGCGTGCCTCGTGTGGTGGGGAACGCAGGTCCCGGCCCTCCACGAGAATCCGCTTCTCGGGATCACGGCGCTCCTGGGTGTCGCGACGCTTCTCAACGCGGTGAACTTCCTCGACAACATGGACGGGATCCTGGGCGCGCTCGTTCCGGTGACGGCCGGTGGCTTCGTGGCTCTGGCGCTGGTGCATGGGGCGCCCGCCCAGCTCGCGCTCGCCTGGGGGCTGATCGGGGCGTGCGCGGGATTTTTCGTCTACAACGCTCCGCCGGCCCGGCTCTTCCTCGGCGACGCGGGCAGCCATCTCCTGGGATTCGGGCTCGCCGCGCTCGCCCTGCAGTCGCTCGAAGAATCCTTCATCTGGCAGCACGTCGCCGCCGTGCTCGTGATTCTCGCCTACCCTATTTTCGACGCGACATTCGTGGTCTGGGACCGTGTTTCCGGAGGTCGTCCCTTTTATCTGGGGAGTATCGACCACACGACACATCGCCTCGGAAGGCTGTTCGGGAGGTGGGGGACCATTGGTATCGTGACCCTCGCGACCGCCGTCAATGCGGCCCTCGGGGTATGGATGTGGGGTCGTTCCGACGCATGGTCAATCGTCGTCGCCCTATGCGTTTCTGCGCTTGGGTATGCTATTTTTGGCACCCTGCTGAGACACATCAGTCCCACCACCCCGTTCGTCACTTGACAAAGCACTTTGACACTTGTATTCTAGCGTGGCGCAAGGAGAGGCGCGACCTTGCCCTGGCCGGTCTCAACCAAAGGGGTGGGTGGAACCATGACGCAGCATCCCGATCCGTCTCAGCCCAGGGATCCCAGCGCGTCCGAAATGCCCGAGATCGACCCTCTCGAACGACTCAGCAGGGGCTTGACGCACTGGGAACGTGAGCTGCTCCAAGAGCCACGGTCCCCCTCACGTTCCCGTGTCGTATCCGACCTCGACCGCATCACCCACGTCCTCCAGGCCGCGCGGGCAGTCACCGGCACACTCGATCTCAACGAGCTTCTCGTTCGCGTCGTCGACGCCCTGATCCAGGTCGCGGACGCGGATCGCGGATTCCTCATGCTCATGCGCGAGGACGGAAAGCTCCACTTCGAGGTCGCCCGCAACAAAGACGAGAGCACGCTTCCCTCGGACGAATTCCAGATCTCGTGGGGGATCGCCGAGGAAGCGGCGCACCGCCGCGAGACCGTATGGGTGCCCGACGCCGTCGGCTCCTCGCTCTTCCAGGACCGGAAGAGCGTCCGCGAGCTGTCGCTCCGCACGGTCGTGGCGCTCCCGATCTTGAGCGCCGGGCGCGTGCTCGGAGTGCTCTACATCGATTCCCACTCGATCACCCACGAATTCACCTCGGACACCATCGCGTTGCTCGAGGGCTTCGGCTCGCTCTGCTCGGTGGCGCTCGAGAACGCCCGGATGCACGAGTCGCTCAAGGACTCCAAGAGCCGGCTCGAGATCGAGAACCAGAACCTCCGCCGCGCGCTCAAGGAGGATTTCCGCTACGGCCTCCTGGTGGGACGCAGCCCCAAGATGCTCCGCGTCATCGAACTGTTGGAGAAGGTGATCCCGACGCAGGTCTCGGTGCTCGTGCAGGGGGAGACCGGGACCGGCAAGGAGCTGATCGCGCGGGCCATCCACATGAACGGGCCGCGCCGCGAGAAGAACTTCGTCGCGGTGAACTGCGGCGCGCTCCCCGAGAATCTATTGGAGAGCGAGCTATTCGGATACAAGAAGGGCGCCTTCACCGGCGCCTCCGAAGACAGAATCGGTCTCTTCGAGGCGGCGGACAGCGGCACCATCTTCCTCGACGAGGTGGGCGAGATGCCCGCGTCGTTGCAGGTGAAGCTCCTGCGCGTTCTTCAAGACGGGCATATCCGGCGCGTCGGCGACACCGTTTCGCGCAAGGTCGACGTGCGTCTGGTCGCGGCGACGAATCGAGACCTCAAGGGCGAAGTCGAGGCCGGGCGGTTCCGCCAGGACCTCTTCTACCGGCTGAACGTGGTTCCCATCGAGGTCCCGCCGCTCCGCGAGCGAGGTGAGGATGTGCTTCTCCTCGCCCAGCATTTCCTCGATCAGTTCACCAAACAGCAGACCCGGAAGCTCCGCGGGCTCACCCCCGAGTCGCGCGAGCTGCTGCTCCGGCACCCCTGGCCCGGCAACGTCCGCGAGCTGGAGAACGCGATGGCGCGCGCGGTAGCGCTCGCCGACGAAGGCGCCGCGCTGGAGCCCTCGCTCTTCGGCCTGGGCGCACCGGTCACACGGCGCTGGGACGGGCAGCACACGCTGCGCGAGACGCTCGACGCCGTGGAGGCGGACACGATCCGCGAGGCGCTGCGCCAGTGCGACCAGAATGTCTCACGCGCGGCGCGGGCTCTGGGCGTGAGCCGGCAGCATCTGCACAATCGGATGAACTCGCACGGCATCCGCCGCTCGCGGGTGATGAGCGAACCGGCCGGATAGCTCCGGAACCCGCGCCGAAAAGCGCCGGGGCGGAAAACCCGTGTTGACACCCTCTGTCGGCGGCTCTTAGTCTCCGGCCGTGCGAACCGGCGTCCTGAGCCGCGCGCCCGCGCGACTTCCGCTCTACGCAGCGCCGCTGCTCGCGCTGCTGGCTTCCCTTCTTTCCGGTAACGCGCTCGCCCTGGCCCCGGAGACGTCGCCGCCTGCGCCCTCCGAGCTTCCCGCGCCCACGAATTTCGCCGCCAAGGACCGTCCCGGCGACGGTGGGAACGCGACGCTCCTGACCTGGAAGGACCCCGCGGGGCTACCCGAGGGCGCGATGATCCAGATCCGGCGCGCCGTGCCTCCCGCCTACGAGTGGGCCGAAGTCTCCGCGGTGAAGCCCGGCGTCGAACACTACGAAGACACGAGCGCGAAGGACGGCACCGTCTACCGCTACGAGATCCGGGTCGCGGATACCGCGATGACCACGGGCGCGCCGGTCGTGAGCGATCCCGTCGCTTCGCGTGAGAACTGGTTCAGCCCGGATCGCACGAATTCCTTCATTGCATCGGTCCTCTTCATCCTGATTCTCCTGATCTCGATCGCCATGGCGAAATCGGGGAAGAACATCTTCATCCGTCGCATCGCGGGACTGAACGCCATCGACGAGGCGATCGGGCGCGCCACGGAAATCGGGAAGAAGGTGCTCTACATACCGGGAATCCAGAGCATGGACGAGATCCAGACCATCGCCTCGATCTCGATTCTGAGCTACGTGGCGCGCGTCACCGCGCGGTACGGCGCCGACCTGGACGTCCCGAACAAGGATCCGCTCACCTTCGTCTCGGCTCGCGAGGTCGTGCGCTCGGCCTATCTACAAGAGGGGAGACCGGATCTCTACCGCGAGGAAATGGTGAACTACGTCACCTACGACCAGTTCGCCTACACGGCCGCGGTCTCCGCGCGGATGATTCGCGAAAAACCAGCCGCGATCTTCCTCATCGGGTACTTCTTCGCCGAGTCGCTCATCCTGGCCGAGACGGGGCAGTCCACAGGGGCGATCCAGATTGCCGGCCAGGCGGATCCGACCCAGCTTCCGTTCTTCGTCGCCACCTGCGATTACACGCTGATCGGCGAGGAGCTGTACGCGGCCAGCGCCTACCTCACGCGCGAGCCCATCCTCCTGGGCTCGATGCGCGCCCAGGACATCGCGAAGGGCATCGTCATCCTGCTCGGGATCCTCGGCATCATCGTGACGAGCCTGGGCCTCGCCTGGTACCCGAACCTCTTCAAGACCAAGTGAACTTCGAATTCGGACGCGTCGCCCTCGTCGTGCTCTTCGCGCTCCTGCCGATCGTGGGGATCGCGCTTGGCTTCTTCGTCCCGGCGCTTCGCGCGCGCGGCCCGCTTGTCGTGGGTTTCTTCGCCGGCATCATCCCGATTCTTTCGCTCTATATCCCGAAGCGGTTCCTCTCGGGCGAGACCGGGATGAGGCCGAGGCTCGACCAGTGGCTGATCATCGTCTATGGATTCGCGCTCCTGCTCGGGATCGTGAACGTCATCCAGAACGGGACCCGCAAGATATCGCGGCGCGAGTCGGGGTGGCCTTACTCCATCGTGCTCTTGACCGGCCTCATCGTCACCGGAGCGCTCGGCATCTGGGGGGCGGTCTCGGGGCAGGGAATCACGACACTCCCGGACGGATCGGGAACGCCCTTCAAGTGGATCGCGGACCATTTCTTCCTGCCGCTCCAGGCCACCATCTTCGCGCTCCTGGCCTTTTTCATGGCGTCCGCGGCGTTCCGCGCGTTCCGCGCGCGAAACACCGAGGCGACCATCCTCCTCGTCGCCGGAATTCTTGTGATGGCGGGCCGGGTCCCGCTCCTGGAATTCCTGGCGGCGCCCTTCCCACCGCTCCAGCCCGCGGCCGCGGGAGCGAGCCAGGCGCTCGGAAAGCTCACCGAATGGATCATGCAGACCCCGAACGGAGCGGCCCAGTCGGGGATCATCATCGGCGCGGCGCTGGGCGCCGCCTCGATGGCCATCCGAGTCATCCTCGGAATCGAGAAGGGTTATCTCGGCCTTGGAGGAGGGGAGTAGCATGGCCCCATTCGTCGACAGGCTTCTGAATCTCGACCGGCGCTGGCTCTTTCTGCTCGTGTTCGCGGGCGTCGCCGTGCCGATCATCATGCCGATGGGTCTGCCGGTTACCACGACCGCCTCGACCCGCTCCGCCTTCGAATACATCGAGGCGTTGAAGCCCGGCGATTGCGTCCTCATCTCCTACGACTACGGGCCTTCCTCGGCGCCCGAGAACGACCCGATGGCCGAGGGGATCATGCGCCAATGCTTCATGAAGCGGATCCGCGTCGTGATTTGTGCGCTTTACGCGCTCGGGGGCCTCCAGCTCGCGAACAATTCCCTCGCCAAAGTCTCAGCCGAATTTCCCAATCTCAAGTACGGCGTGGACTACGTGAACCTGGGCTTCAAGGACGGGCCCGCAGCCGTCATGAAGCGGATGGGGGACGACATCGTCGGCGCCTTCCCGACGGACGTTCGCGGGACGCCTCTCGCTCAGATTCCCATGATGAAAGGCGTGCGAAGCCTCCGGCAGGTCAGCGTTGTCGTCACCGTCGCGACCGGTCTCATCGGTGAGTATTGGATCACGCAGGCGCATCCGCAGAGCGGTGTGCCGATCATCGTCGGCCCGACGGCCGTGGGCGCGCCGAAGTACTATGCCTATCTGAACGCGGGGCAGCTCGTCGGGATGCTCAGCGGGATGAAGGGCGCGGCCGAATACGAAAAACTTCTCGCTGGTCGCTATCCCGAGCTCGGCCGCTTTTACAAGACTACGCACGCGTTCACCGCCACGAAAGGGATGGACGCTCAGACCGTCATTCACTTCATCATCATCCTGTTCATCCTGATCGGAAACGCGGCCTACATGAGCCAGCGCGCGGCGCGGCGGAAGGCGGCGGCGCGATGACCCATCTCTCCGACATCGGAACCTGGGTCGCGGCGCTGCTCACCCTGTTCGCGCTTTCGTTTCTCTACAAGGACAACCCCCTGTTTCGATTCACCGAGAGTCTGTTCGCGGGGGTCTCGCTGGGCTATTACGTCGGCACCACCCTGAACCAGACCCTGGTACCGAATCTCATCCATCCGCTGACCCATGACTTCAACCAGAACTGGGATCTCCTCGTTCCGGGACTCCTGGGGCTCCTCCTCTACATGCGTTACCTTCCCAAGGGCGGCTGGATCGCCCGTTACGCGCTCGCGATCTATGTCGCCTACTACATCGGCCTGGATTTCACGCGAAGGCTCCACGGCGAGGTGCTCCCGCAGCTCGCCCGGGCGATCGTGCCGCTCTCGAAGTTCGACGCCCACACCATCTTCTACTCGCTGGTCTTCGCGGCCGGCGTGTTCAGCGTGCTGATCTACTTCTTCTTCTCCAAGGAGCAGGACCGGGTCACCCGGGGCATCGCCCGCGTGGGTATCTATTTCCTCATGGTCTCCTTCGGCGCCGCGTTCGGCTTCACCGTCATGGGCCGCGTCGCCCTCCTCATCGGCCGCCTAAACTTCCTGATTCTGGACTGGATCTACCCCCTGGTTGGAATCAAGTAGATACCCTCATTCTTTGGAGTTGGTAGCCTTTCCCGCTGGTACCCCTTGACCGCGCCCCGGATCGGGGTGGAACATTGCAAGTGTTCAGAGGTGCTCGGCCTACCTTCTTTTGCGCGTAGCCCGGCAACGCGATTTCCCAGCCCCCGCGTGGAGGATTTTCATACATGCGTCCCATCCTGGTAGTCGGAGCCACGGGGCTCCTTGGAAGCGAGATTTGCCGCCTGCTTTGCGGGTCCAAGCACCCGGTGCGAGGGCTCGTCCGTCCCGGATCCCCCCGAGAGGACATCCTGCGCGGTTTCGGCGTCGAGACAGTTCGAGGCGACCTGCTCGACCCCGGCTCCCTGGAAGCTGCCTGCCGGGGCGTCACGACGGTCATCTCCGCGGCCACAGGCGCCGGGCGGAGGCTTCCCGACGACAATGTGAAGAGCGTCGATCGCGACGGGCAGCGGACACTCCTCGACGTCGCGCGGCGCGAAGGGGTGCGGCGCTTCATCTTCGTGTCGGTCAGCCCGAACCTTCCCCGCACAATTCCGCTCGTCCGCTACAAGAGAGAGACCGAGGTCGCCGTCCGCGAGAGCGGAATGGATTGGGTCATCGTGCAGTCTTCGGCCTTCATGGAGGCCTCGTTCAGCCGGCGCGCGGGATTCGACGTGGCCGCCGGGAGGGTCATGCTCCTCGGACGCGGCGAAGCCCCGGTGAGCTATGTGTCGGTTCGCGACGTGGCGAAGGCCGTGGTGGGTATCGTCGGGGAGGATTCGTCAGTCTCGCGATACTATCTGCTCCTGGGCGGTCCCGATCCGCAATCCCCCCTGGCAGCTGCCCGGGTGTTCGAGGAGGAGAGCGGCCGGCGGTTCTCGGTTCATCGCGTCCCCGCCTCCCTCGCGAAAGGGATGGGGATTCTGCTCAGTCCCTTCGCTCCCGATCTCGCGTCGGCGCTGGGCATGGCCGCGCACGTGGCCGACGCCGGGGACGTCGTCAATCCATCGAGGATCGTGAGGAAGCTCGTGGAGCGGCCGGTGACCCTGCGCGCCTACGCGCGCTCGGAGGCTCGCGCCGCACTGGCGGAGCGCGTACGGCTGAGTCTGCGAGGCGCCCGAGGAACGAGGGTCTAGCTCGGAACGGACGGGGGACTGCGGAGGTCCAGCCTAGGGCTTCTTTCCCGCCGCGGCCGAGGCTTCGAAGTTCACCATGGGAACGGTGTTCTTGTTCCCGGCGGGATACTCCACGGTCACGATGTCGCGCAGCGCGGCAATGCGTTGCGTCAGGCCCGCGACGGTCTCGGTGGCGGCCCGGATGCGCGCCACCTTGTCACGCGCGTCTGGGGGGAGCCCGGGGTGGACGTGGAGGAGTTGGGCGTTGCCCTGAATCACTTGCAGCGGATTGTTGATCTCGTGGTTCAAGGCGACCGCCATCGCGGAGACCGCTTTCATCCGCTCGATCCTGAGCCTCTCGTCCGTGGCTTGGTGGAGCGCGATCGCGTTCCGAACCTTGAGCGGGATCTGGAACCGGATATCGCACTCGGAGAGCGGCTTGGTGAAGTAGTCGATCGCGCCCAGCTCGAGACTCCGCTGGATGTCATCCTGCGCCGTCGAGGCGCTCGCGACGATGAATGGCACGCGCGCCAGCGTCTCGCTGTTCCGCATGGCCAGGATCACGTCGAAGCCGTTCTGCTGGGGCATCATGAGGTCGAGCAGGAGGAGGTCCACCCTCTGGCGCTCCATGATCGCGAGCGCCTCCGGCCCGCTCTCCGCCTCCAGGAACACGTAGTCCCCCTGGCGGAGCACCATCCTCAGGAGCTTCCGGCTGTGGGCCTCGTCGTCAACGATGAGAAGGTGGAACGACATGGCTCCTCTTCGAGATGAGCGTATCGATCCGCTGCAAGAGCTCGTCCGCGCTCACGATCGGCTTCGAGATGTAGTCGTCCGCGCCGCTCTCTTTCAGGAACCGCTCCTTGGAGCCCTTCATCGCGTGCGCCGTCGCGAGGAGCACGGGTACGTGGCGGGTCGCAGGGTCTTGTTTCAAACGCCTCGTGATGGCCAGGCCGTCCACGGCCTCACCGTCGAGTTTGCTGTTGGACAGCGACACGTCCATGATCACGAGATCCACCGTGCCTTCCTTGATCTCGCGGATGACCTGCTCCGGATCCTCGGTGATCTCGATCGCGTAGTTTCCCTTCCGCGTGAGCACGAGCTGGAAGAGCTTCGCGTTCATCGGATCGTCCTCGACGATCATGATTCGTTGAGGCATGCGTTCCTCGCTCGTTTGGGTTCCGCCTTCGAGGGAACCGCGGGGAACGCGAGCGTCACCCGCGTTCCGAGACCCGCTCCGTCGCTCTCCATCGAGATCCTGCCGCCCATGCGCTGAACCAGGGACTTCGTGATCACGAGGCCGAGCCCGGCGCCCTGGTGCCGCCGCTTGTACGAGCCGTCCACCTGAGAGAACTTCACGAAGAGCCGGGCCTGATCCTCCTTCGCGATTCCGATCCCGCTGTCCTGGATGACCATGCGAATCTCCGCTGGGCTTTCCTGCCGCCAGGCCCGAACGGTCACGTCTCCCTTATCGGTAAACTTGACCGCGTTCCCAAGCAGGTTCAGGAGCACCTGGCGGAGCCTCGCGGGATCCAGCTGCATCTCCAGCGGTTGGGGCGGCACGTCGGCCGTGAGGCCGATGCCCTTGCGGGAGGCGATGGGGCGGAGCACGTCGACCGTGGCGAGGAGCGTCGGCGTCGCATCTCCCGCCTCGAGAGCCAGTTCCAGGCGACCGGCCTCCACCTTGGCCAGGTCCAGGATGTCGTTGATCACGACCAGGAGGTGCTCCGCGCTCTCGCGGATCGACTTCGCGAAGGTGATCCGCTCCTGAGGCGACTCCGCGATGTCCTGCTCGATCAGTGTGGCGAATCCGATGACGGCGTTGAGCGGCGTGCGGAGCTCATGGCTCGTGTTCGCGAGGAACTCGTTCTTCAGCCGATTTCCTTCCGCCAGCTTCTCGTTCGCGTGCTGGAGCTGCTCCACGATCAGCTCCAGCTGCTCGCTCCGGCTTTGGATCTCCACCTCGCGCTCACGCCGTTCGCTGATATCGCGGCCCACCAGCACCCAGGCGCTCTCGTGCCCCTCGCGATCGATGGCCTTGGAGACCGTGACCTCGGCCGGGAACGCGGCGCCCTCCAGCGCGCGGCAGCGGAGTTCTCCAGAGAAGCCACCCTCCCTGCGCAGAAGCTTCAGAAGCGTCGTGGAACCCGCCTCCTCAGAGAACAGGAACAGGGTGTCGATCCCGCGTCCGCCCAGCTCGTCGGCCGCGTCCCGAAGCGCGCGGCGCGCGGCGGGGTTGGCGTAGGTGACGTGACCGTCCAGATCGAATCCGACGAGCATCTCGTCCGTGCTGCGCATGTAGGAGGCGAGAAGCTGGTCGCGCGACTCGAGCTGGATCCGCTTCAGCCCCTGAGTGAGCTGCGCCGCCAGCCAGCGGATCAGCGTCACGTCGTTCGCGCCGAACGCGCGCGAGGGGGAAGCAAAGCACTGGAGAGTGCCCGTGGGCTCGCCGCGCTCGAGGAGCGGCACGGAGCAGATCCGCGGGCCCGTGGCGTCCGGACTCAGATCCTCGCCCGGTCCCTCCGGAAATCCTCGCGTCGCGGCGAGCGCGAGCGGTCCCCCGTCTCGGTCCCGCCGGAAAAGCGCCCACTGCGGGAACCCCGTGGCGTCCGCCATCGTGTCGAGGGCGTTCCGGATCAAGTCCGACTCACCGCCCGAGCGCATCATCACCTCGGCCAGGCGGTGGATGCTCAGCCGCGCGTGCACGTTCCGGTTTCGCTCCAGCTCGAGCCGCCGCTTCTGATAGCGGTCGAATCCGGTGAAGGCGATCGCGCCCAGAAGGAGGAGATACGTGACCGCGGCCTCCAGGCGGAAACGGCGCTCGGAGACGAGTGCTTGGTCGGCGCCCACGTCCGCCGCGAGCACCGCGACCGTCCGCCCTCCGCGGTCGCGGATGGGCGCGTAGCCTCCGATCCAGCCGCCTCGCCGGTCGGGAATGGGCGCCAGGTCCGCCGTCGGGCCCGACTTCGCTTCCTCGATCTGGGGGCGGGAGGTGATGTCGTAGGGCTCGCCGAACGTGAGGTGCTCGCCAGGAGCGGTCACCGCGTCGAGCGCGTACCGCCACTTCCGGGGCGTCTTGCCGGGCAGGAGCGCGAAGACCCGTCTCAGGTCGGCATTGGCCTGCCGCGCCGCGATGAGCGAGGAGCGCAATTCCAGATAAGCCGGGCTTCGCCCGTCTTCGTGGGCTCCGAGCGCCTGAATCCTCTCGGCCGGTATGCCCGCGGCAATGGTGGCCGCAAGCGCCGCGACCCTGACGCGGCCCTCCTGATGGAGTCGCTCGCAGAAATAGGCAGTGACCGCCCAGACCAGGGCGCCCATGAGCATCCCGGTCAGGAAGGTCATCCAGATGTAGTGCGCGCGCAGCTTATTGGACAAAGGTCCCCTCTATTTCCACCTATCGGAAGGTGCCGCAAGGAACTGCAGCGAAAAGGGTGGGTTCAAGAGACGACACCTCTTTCCTAGCGCCCGTCATCACAAGGGATTATGATTCCGCTCCGTGCGTCTTAACCCCGTCTTCCTCGTAGCGCTGTCCGTCCTGAGCGCGCTCCCTCTCGTGGGGTGCTCGCGCAAGGCGGAGCAGCTCGTGGGCGCCGGCAGGTTTTCCCGCGGTCCCGGCGGACTGGGGACCACCGTCCGGATCGCTCCGACCGCGGATCGGGACACCTACGTCGAGCCGGGCACCGCGGACTTCGACAGCATCCTCCTGGTGGGAACGAGCGGACTCTTCGAGGCGCACACGTTCCTTTCCGTGGTCAAGTGGACCCTGCCGGACACGACCTTGCCCGGCTTCGCGGCCCAGACGATCTCGCTCGAGCTTCCTCGGAACCTGACGCTTGGATTCGATCCGACTACCGTGAACCTCTCCCTGGCGTCGGCGGCATGGGACACGACCAACGTCGCATGGCCGGGGCCGGCGGCTGGCGCGCAACTCGGGAGCGCGGTCGACGACCGCGCGGCGGCCAGCTTTTCGCTTCCTCTCGCCCCCGGGTCGTTCCCCCAGGTGGTGCAGTGGGCGCACAATCCCACGAGCATCCCCGGCTTCACGCTTCAGGCTCCCCCGGTGCAGGCGCTCGCTGCCTACGTTGCCGGCGGCGCCAAATTCCGGATACGCTACTCGCACACCGTTTCCGGCGCGCCGGTCGTGGACAGCGTGGACACGCGGGTCACGCAGGATTTCTACCTACACTCGCCGCTCTCGCCCGCGCCCTCGGGGGTGGATACCGCGCTCGCATGGGGGGGGCTCTACAAGACCGGGCTCGCGCTCCATTTCCCGGTGGATTCGGTTCCGGCAGGCGTTTCCGTGGACGAGGCCACGCTCGTGCTGAGGCTTCTTCCAGGCACCGCGGTCCCGGACAGCGCGGACGTGAACGCCAGGGTCGAGGTGCGCGCCGGAACGGCTGGGTGGAACGAGGCGATCACGGAGCAATCGAGCCTCACGCCGGGTTCCGCCGTGCTCGCGTCCGGAAGACTTCTCGTGCTCTATTCCTCGACCAGCCGCTCGCTGGCGCTCAAGCTGCCGGGGTCGCTGATGCGTCAATGGGCCTCGATGCCGGCGGTCAATGGCGGGATCCTGGTCACCCTCGTGAACCGCGAGAACCTGACGAAGATCTTTCAAGTCGGCGCGCGGGAATCCGCGACCCCCACGGAGCTTCATGTGACCTACACCCAGCTTCCGCCGGTGCGATTCTGATGCGCTCTCACGCGGCCGCGGCCCTGTTCCCGCCGGCCGTCGCCCTCGCTCTCTCGCTCGTTCTCTCGCTCGTTCTCGCGCTCCCGTTCGCTCCGCCCGCGCGAGCCAACTCGATCCTCTCGATCGGCGGGCTCGGCGAGCCGCAGCTGGAGGAGGCCGCCCGGCTCCGCGCGCTGGGAGGAGCGGGCGCCGCCGAGCACGGCCCGCGCGACATCTCGCTCGTCAATCCCGCCTCGCTCGCCGACGTGGACCGCATCCTTCTCCAAGTCACCGTGCTTCCCGCGCTGCGCCGCATCAGCTCGCCGACTTCGAGCGAGGGCGCGCACGAGACCACCTTCCCGTCGGCGCGCGGCATCATCGCGCTGCCCGGCAGGATCGTGCTGGGCGGGAGCTACGTCGCGGGCACCGACGCCGAATTCACCGTGATTCGAGACGAAAATCAGGGCGCTCCCTCGACGCTCCGCGTGGACGGCAGTGGCGGCTTGAACTTCCTCCGCGTGAGCCTCGCGCGCCGGATCGTGCCCACGCTCCGGCTCGGCGTGGACTGGGAGGTGATCGCGGGGAGCTACCACGAGACCTGGCGCCGCACCTTCTCCGACTCGGGGCTGGCCGTGGCCCGAGACACGCTCGACGTGAAGTATCCGAAGAAGGGCCGCTTCCGCTTCGGCGCGCAGCTCGTGAAGGACGCTTGGAGCCTCGGCGCCGTGTACGAGATGTCGCAGGGGCTGCCGATCGAGCAGCGGAGCTCCACGTCCGGCGCCTCGGAGATTTTCACGGGCCAGCGCCTCACGATCCCGACCGGATTCGCGGTCGGCGCCTCCGCCCCGTTGCGCGGTCGGCTCCGCGCCGTCGCGCAGTATCGCCGCGCCAACTGGAGCCGCTCCTCGCTCCAGAGCAACCTCGTCGATTTCAGGCCGCTGCAGCGGTTTTCATTTGGCGTGGAGCGGGCACGCGCCCCGGTGGCGGCGGTGTCCTTCTGGCGCCGGATTCCGCTCCGGATCGGAGCCTACGCGCTCCAGTGGCCCGATCTCCTGCCGCGATCGGGGGCGGCCGACCTGAGCGGCGGCTCGGTCGCCGTGAATGAGCGGGCGCTCACGCTGGGGGCGGGTCTG
Organism: Candidatus Eiseniibacteriota bacterium; assembly: GCA_041484545.1. GTDB lineage: Bacteria > Eisenbacteria > RBG-16-71-46 > SZUA-252 > SZUA-252 > WS-7. The sequence continues at coordinate 15,541 of JBGPHU010000037.1, forward strand.
GTCACGAAGGACCAAGGTGGGGGGCTGGATCTCTCGCTGGAGCTGGGAACGCGCGGCGACAAGAGCGACCTCGGCGTGAGCGAGAAATTCGCGAGGCTCGGAATCTCCTTCCTGGTGAGCGACGACACGTGGAAGGGGAGCTTCCACCGATAGGGGCGCCCATGCTCCTCGCTGTCTACTTCCTGGTCTGGACCGTGTTCGCCGCGTACGGCCTGCACCGGATCCATCTGATCCGGCTCTACCGCCGGCGGGTCCGCGATGCCAAGCCGCCCGCCGCTCCCGCCGAGTGGCCGACCGTCACGGTTCAGCTCCCCATCTACAACGAGCGCTACGTGGTGAACCGCCTGATCGAAGCGGCGGCCGCGATCGAATACCCACGCGACCGGCTGGAGATCCAGGTTCTGGACGACTCCACGGATTCCACGCGCGAGATGGCGGCGAGGAAGGTGGCCGAGCTGCGGGCGCTCGGGACGAACGTCGTCCACGTCACGCGCGAGGGGCGCGAGGGCTTCAAGGCGGGCGCCCTCCAGGTGGGGCTCCGGCTTGCCGCGGGGGAGTTCCTGGCCGTCTTCGACGCGGATTTCGTGCCGCCTCCGACGATCCTGCGCGAGATGATTCCGTATTTCGGCGATCCGGAGGTCGGGGTGGTCCAGTCCCGATGGCAGCACCTGAACCAGGATTACTCTCTGCTCTCCCAGGCGCAGGCGCTCTCGCTGGACGCGCACTTCGTCATCGAGCACGCCGCGCGGATGAGCGGACAATGCTTCTTCAACTTCAACGGCACCGCGGGCGTGCTGCGCAAGAGCTGCGTCTTGGACGCCGGCGGCTGGGAATCGGACACGCTCACCGAGGACCTGGACCTGAGCTATCGCGCGCAGCTCCGGGGGTGGCGCTTCGTGTTCGCGCCGCACGTGCTCTGTCCCTCGGAGCTGCCGGTGGAGATGAACGCCTTCAAGGCGCAGCAGCACCGCTGGGTGAAGGGGTCCATCCAGGCGGCCCTGAAGCTCCTGCCCGCCGTCTGGCGCGCGCGCCTTCCGCTCGGGGTCAAGGTGGAGGCAACCTTCCACCTCACGTACAACATAGCGTACGTCTTCCTGCTCCTCCTCTCGTTGATCGTGTATCCGGTCACGCTTGCTCGCTACCGGGTCGCCAGCACCCCATACACCATCGCCGACACGATCCTTTTCCTCATCGCGACAAGCTCCGTGCTCTTCTATCTGGCGTACGCGCAGCGCGAGACGCGTCCGGATTGGAAGCGCCAGCTCCGCTTCCTGCCGTTCGTCATGTCTCTGGCATGGGGCTTTCCGTGACGAACACGCGGGCGGTGCTCGAGGCGCTGGCCGGTCACCGGAGCCCGTTTCACCGCACTCCGAAATTCCAGATCGAGCGTCGCGGAGATCGCTGGAGGGGAAAGCGCTACCGCGCGCCGGTGAGCGGCTGGGCGCTCCTCGAGATCGCGCTCGGACTCTACTTCGCGTGGACGATGATCCTGCTCGCGCGGGCCGGCGTGTACGCGCCGCTACCGTTCTTCGTCCTCTACCTCTTCGGCTTCCTCTACGTGGGGGTGCTTTCGCTCGCCCACGCGCGTACGCGATCCTGACGCGCCGGCGCCGGCGCCTCGCCACCCGCGCGCGGCCCGAACCGCCGCCCACACGAGGACGAGCACCCCGTACTCCACCCAGAGGATCCACGCCGGCAGCGTCCACACCCCCGTTTCGCGGTAGGCGGGGAGCGGCAGATAGGAAAGCGCGGCAAGGCCCGAGAACGCGAGCATGCCCCAGTCCGGGTGGAGCGGAAGGAGCGCCACGGCCGGGACCAGGTACCAGGGGAACACGGTCGGACTCAAGAGCAGAAACGCCGTGAGACACGCAAACGTCGCCCCCGTCGCCGAGCGCGCGCGCCACCCGATCACGAGGGAGGCCAGGAGCCCGGCGGCTGCCAGGACGCGCCGGATCGCCGGCTCGGAGTGCATGCGCTCGCGGAGGAGGTGATAGGCGGCGCTATTGAACTCCCAGTGACGCGCGTAGATCCGAAGCCCCGTCGTGAGCGCGGTCCCCGCCGAGAGAAAAGGCGCTGCGAGAAGCGCCGCGGTCACGACCATCGCGGCGAGCAACACCCACGCGCGGCGGCGGATCAGCCAGGGGACGATGAGGCCTGGAACATATTTCGTGAGCACCGCGGCCGCGAGCGCGATGCCGGCCTTGGCCGGCCGTTTTCCCTCGTGGAGCATGAGCGCCAGAACCAGGAATGAGGCGGCCGCCAGGTCGATGTGCCCGCTCCCGAAGCTTTCGACCAGCACCAGCGGATTCCAGTAGTAGAGTAGAAGCCTCTCGCGCGGCAGCCCGCGGCTTCGCAGGAGGCGCAACAGTGCCAGCACCAGGACGAATTCGAGCGCGAGGAGAAGGAGCTTCCAGGCGGTGGGGGTCGCCGAGACGAGCGAAACCGCCGCGAAGAGAAACTGGGCGGCGGGAGGATAGATGGTCGGAATCTCGCCGTGATTCAGACGGCGCAGAAGGTCGTCATGAAACCGCGCGAGCGCCGGGTCGGAGGGAGGATGTGGGTAGGGATTCACGCCGTGCGCCACGAGGCGCCCGTCCCAGAGGTAGCGGTAGACGTCCTCGGAGAGGGACGGGGCCGCCGGGATGAGCAGCGCGCGCGCGAGGAGCCCCGCCATGAGGATGACCGGCAGCGCGGAGCGATGGGGCGCCGGCGTCGACGCGCGGCGCAGGACGGTCCAGGCCGCCGCGGCATACGCCAGGTGGGCGGCGCCCCAGAGGAGGAGCATCGCATGCGTGCGCTGGCCGAGGTCGCCGAGGAGCGCGATCCCTCCCATGGCGGCCACGATCACGCACCCGGCGCCAACGAGGAGAATCCAGCGGTGACGGCTCACGGACAGGAGAGGATGGGGAAGGGCGCATGAGCGCGCGCGCGGCGCGGGCCGAGCCCAGAAACCTCTGGGATGCGCCCCTCATCTCCGAGGCTCCGCGCGGCGATACGATCAACATGATCGGGCATAGCCCGGCGATGCATCGCATCTTCCGGCTCGTCGCCAAGATCGCTCCCACCGAGAGCCCCGTACTGATCACGGGCGAGAGCGGGACGGGCAAGGAGCTGATCGCGAGCGCGATCCACCTTCAGAGCCGCCGCTCCCACCGGCCGTTCGTGGCCGTGAACTCCTCCGCCATTCCGGAGTCTCTCTTCGAGAGCGAGATTTTCGGCCACGTTCGAGGCGCGTTCACCGGCGCCGCCACGGACCGTATCGGCCTCATGGAGCACGCCGATCGTGGGACCATCTTCTTCGACGAGGTCGCCGAGATGCCGCTTTCGGTCCAGGTGAAGCTCCTCCGGGCGCTCCAGAACGGAGAGATCCGCCGGGTGGGCGCCAAGGAATCCATCCGCGTCGACATCCGCGTGATCGCGGCCACGAACAAAGACGTGAAGCGAGCGCTTGCCGAGGGCGCGTTTCGCGAGGACCTCTATTACCGGCTCAACGTGTTCCACATCGAGCTTCCCCCACTGCGCGACCGCCGCGAGGATATCCCGCTCCTGGCGAATTTCTTCCGCGAGAAATTCGCGCGGCAGCTCGGCAAGCGGGTGGCTCGCTTCAGCGATGACGCCCAGATGGTCCTCATGCGGCACGACTACCCCGGCAACGTCCGCGAGCTGGAGAACGCCGTCGAGCGTGCGGTCACGCTGGCGGAGGGGAGCGAGGTCGTGCCGGCGGATCTGCCCCCAGCGCTCCGCGAGCAACGCACGCCGCTCCTCGGGCGCGGAAGCGCCTTCCCGTATTCCGAGGGTCTCACCCTGGCTCAACTCGAGGCCGAGCATATCCGCCGCGTCCTCTCTCACACCGCCGGGAATACCACGAGGGCGGCCAAGAGCCTCGGAATTTCCCGCTCGACTCTCTGGCGGAAGATGAGAGAATACGGCCTGTAATATCCCATTTTGGAACAACTGACCGCTCTATTATGAAACATAACGAACGAGTTCTGGCGACACCAATATCCACGTAACGCATTGTTAAATAATATGTTATCGTGCACAAACCTCCATGGGCATAGGCCGTGCAATAGACGGGAGGGAAAGGAACCCGGAGCATGGACCCGGGCCAAAACCCTATACTCTTGAATGGAGGATAGGCTCGCGAGATCCAGATCAAGACCGCGCAGCACCATTGGAGGGAAGCATGGCAAAGATGATCGGCATCGACCTCGGCACGACGAATTCGTGCGTCGCGGTGATGGAAGGCGGGGAGCCTCACGTGATCCCCAACGCCGAGGGCGGCCGTACGACTCCCTCCGTCGTGGCGTTCACGAAGACCGGCGAGCGTCTGGTCGGCCAGGTCGCGAAGCGTCAGGCCATCACCAATCCGCAGAAGACGATCTATTCCATCAAACGGTTCATGGGACGGAAGTTCGTCGAAATCGCCGAGGAGGCGAAGAACGTTCCGTACGTCGTCAAGGAAGGCAAGAACGGCGAGGCGGTCATCCGGGTCGGAGACCGCACCTACACGCCGCCCGAGATCTCCGCGATGATCTTGCAGAAGATGAAGGAGACCGCGGAGTCCTATCTGGGCGAGAAGGTGA
>JBGPHU010000038.1:0-20117 GCA_041484545.1 Candidatus Eiseniibacteriota bacterium
CCTCGATGCTGCCGCCGCTTTGCTTGATGATGCCGTGAACGACGGCCATTCCCAGGCCCGTTCCTTTGCCCACGCCCTTGGTCGTGAAGAACGGCTCAAAGATCCGGGCCTTGACCTCCGGCGGCATGCCGCAGCCGGTATCGGTCACCGTCAGGAGGACATGGCGCCCCGGTTGATTGTCCCCATGGGTCCGGGCGTAGGCCTCGTCCAGCGTGATGTTCTGCGTTTCGAGCGTGAGCTTGCCGCCCTGGGGCATCGCATCGCGGGCGTTGACGGCCAGGTTCATCAAGACCTGCTCCAGTTGACCGGCATCCCCCCATACGTGGACCGGGTTCGCGGCCGGTGCAGACGCCACATCAATGTCTTCGCCGACCAGGCGGGGGAGCATCTTGTCCATGCTGGCAATAGTCGCATTGAGATCGAGTACTTGGAACTCCACGACCTGTTGGCGGCTGAAGAGCAGGAGCTGACGGGTGAGGGATGCCCCCCGCGCGGCCGCGAGGAGAATTTCCTCGACGTCGCGGCGCGCTGGGTCGTCCGGCCCGAAATTGGCCTTCATCAGCTGACCGAAGCCCATGATGGCGGTGAGCAGATTGTTGAAGTCGTGGGCCACACCGCCGGCAAGCCTTCCCACGGCCTCCATCTTCTGGACCTGTCGCAACTGCTCCTCGAGGAGCAGCCGGTCGGAGACGTCGTGCCCGGTCGAGACGAAGTGCGAGATCGTCCCATCGGGATCGCGGAGGGGCGAGACGGTCATTTCTTCGTGAAATAGTTTCCCCGACTTTCTGCGATTGAGGGTCACGCCTCGAAACACCCCACCGGAGAGAATCGTCTCTCGGATCTCCTCGCGGGAGGCGGGATCCCGAGGGTCGGGCCGGAGCGCGGGCAGAGTCTCGCCCGAGAGTTCGTCGAGCGTGAAGCCGGTGTGTCGTTCGAAGGCAGGGTTCACGTACTCGATCAGGCCTTCGCGGTCGGTGATGGCCACGAGGTCGGCCGTCTGCTCCACGGCGCGCGTGAGCTTGATCAGCGACGCTTCCGCACGGCAGCGCTGCGCGATCTCCCCTCGCAGATCCTCGTTCGAGGCCGAGAGATCGCGGGTGCGCTTGGCCACCCGCTTTTCGAGCGCGGCATGTGTGGCCCTCAGGACCTTCGTCGCCCGATTCCGCTCGGCCTCGGCGCGGCGAAGAGCCCAAGCGTTCATCCAGATCACGATCGTGAGTACTACGATGCTTGCGGCGGCGTGAAGGGAGACCCCAAAAGACGCATCGTAGAGATTGCCCAGGCGGCCCCTGAGTTCGAGCCAGCCGAATAAGCTCAGTATGAGGAGTGAGAGCGGCAGAAGGCGCCGCACCATCAGCCCGCCGCTGTCGTCTCCGATGAAGATCGCCGTCAATCCCTCTCCGGGTCGCCGAAAGAGAATGCCGACGCACAGCAGGAGAAACGCCACAGCCGTGTTTAGCGCCATGGGAATGTAGGTGGCCACGCTGTACAGGGCCCTCACCCCGTAGCTGTACCCGATCACGGCCAGCGTCGAGAGAAGCATGGGCGCCAGCACAAGGAACTGTGCCGCCCGAAGCCCGGCGCGTGTCGCACGCTGTGAGGCGAGGAGCGCGGCGCCCACGAAGAGAAAGTTGAGGGCCGTGTTCGGCGCCATCCGGTTTGGCGTCAGGAACGGATCCGCGCCCAGTCTGGCGGGGAATAGGAGACGATCGAGCCCCAGGTCCCAGCCCGAGAGCGCGCCCAGAAATCGGGAGGCGCCGATGAGCACCACCGCCGCCGAGCAGAAGGCGGCGATGCGCACTGCTTGCGGGCTCCGCCTTTCGCTTCGGAGAAGGAGGAGCGCGACTCCCGAGAGGATGAACGCGACAGCGGTGGCGGGGTTCATCGCGACGAGGCCCGGAAGGATGCTCTTGAGCGGCACGAGGTCGAGCTGCCATCCTGCGAGGACTAAGATGCCGACAAGTACGGCCTGCGCGCCCGCGATTTTCGGAATGCGACCGAACTCGAGTGCCCGACGCGCCGAGGCGTCCGTATCCATGCAGCACCCTCCCACCGAATTTCGAAGCAATCGCGGGATCCGCGCGAGGCACTTCGCGGGCCGAGGCACTTCGCGGGTCGAGTCGGGCCGCCGCGGGCGCGGGGGCCCCTGGAACGTTATAGGAAGCTATCGGCCGGGTCAGGGTGGTTCTCTATGTAAATTGCTGGAGTCCCGGGGACGGTTCGCGTCTCCGGCGGCTCTTGATTCCAGCCTACGCAGGGGCCGGCGTCAGTGGCCCGACGCCGTTGTTAACCCCGCTCAGGGGCGCTCCCAGGTACATCTATGTGGCAGATCTCGCCCCTGCGGGGAGGTCTATGCCGCATCCTGCCGGTCGCGATGTTGCCATAAGCGCCAGGGACCTACGCTTCTATAGCGGATGGGCGCTACGCGCCGGTACGCGACCCCCTGTTCTAGCCGCCGAAACTGCCGCTGAAGAAGAGCCTCCGAGGGGCCGAAGATATCTTGCGATCTCGCCCGCCGAATCAGAGCCACTTCTACATGGAGAAGGAACCGGCAAGCGTCGGACTCGGAGCGGATCGCCCGAGCGACCGCGGTGCGGGCGCGCCCTGAGGCGCCGCGCCGATCCGGCGGTGGCGTCCCGTACGGGGGAGAGGCGAGCGATGCCCGCGGAAGCCACCGAGGAACGCTTCCATCTTTTGTGCGATGTACGGGGCACGCAGATCGCGTTGCCGCTTAGCCGCGTCGTCGAGACGATGCGTCCGCATCCGATCGAAACTATCGCCGGCATGCCGCCCTTCATTCTCGGCCTATCCGTCATTCGCAGCGCCCCTACTCCCGTCGTCGACACCGGCCTTCTCCTCTCCGGCGCTCCCCCCGAGCGCAGCCCTTCGCGCTACGTCACCGTGCGACTGGGCGAACGCCGGGTAGCTCTGGCTGTCGAGGGCGTGCGCGGCGTGCGGCGGCTGCCGACCTCGGGCCTCCGGGATCTGCCGCCCCTCTTGAGAGGCGCAAATCCCGAGACTATCGCATCGATCGCTGCCCTCGACGGCGCCCTTCTGGTCATTCTCCAGGCGGCACGGATCGTTCCGGAACAGGTCTGGACCGTGCTCGATCGTAGCGGAGGTGGCGATTGACCGTTCTGCTCGAAGCGCATCACATCGACCGCTTTCGTAGCGTCATCGCGCAACGGCTCGGCCTCCAGTTCGACGAGTCGAAGAGTGGATTCCTGGCGCAGGTGCTCCAGGGGCTGCTCGATGGCGCCCAATCCCCGGAGTCGTATTTCAACCGGCTCGGGGCATCTGCGCCCAATAGCGAGGAACTGCGCGCGCTGGCGCAAGAGTTGACCGTTGGCGAGACGTACTTCTTCCGGAACGCCGACCAGTTCCGCGCTTTCGGCGAACGGGTGCTGCGAAACCGCCTTGATGCGTGGCGGGCGGAGCGGTCGCTGCGCATCCTCTCGGCCGGATGCGCCTCGGGCGAGGAACCCTACTCCATCGCGATCGCGGTCCGCGAACACCTCTCCGATCTCTCTTCGTGGAACATCGAGATCCTCGCCCTGGACATGAACCCCTTATTCCTCGAGCGCGCCCGCCGCGGGCGCTACGCCCCCTGGTCCTTCCGCGAAACTCCGCCCGAAATCCAGGCGCGATGGTTCCGGCCCGCGCGCGCGGAGTTCCTCCTCGCCGACGAGATCCGCTCGATGGTCACGTTTCAGGCGGCGAACCTGATCGAAGAGGATCCTTCGCTGTGGCGGCCGGGGCGGTTCGATGTTGTCTTCTGTAGAAACGTGATCATGTACTTCACGCCGCATCACGCGCAGAACGTGGTGGCCCGCATCGCGCGTTCCCTGGCGCCGGGCGGCTATCTCTTCCTGGGACATGCCGAGACGCTTCGCGGGCTCTCGCACGATTTCCATTTGTGCAACACCCACGAGACATTTTACTACCAGCTCAAGGACCCCGCGGACGTCGCCGGGCGTCTCGACCGCGCACCGGAGCTTACGCTCGATCAGGCCGGAGCGCCGGGCGCGCTGGCGCCGATCGTCGATGCGGCGGGCTCCTGGGTGGAGGCGATCCAGCGCGCGTCGGGACGGATCGACGCCCTCGCCCAACGGCCCCCGATGGTTCCGGTCGCCGGTGCGCGCGCGTCCGTCGGCGCCGGCCGCGCCCCCGACTTGAGCCGCGCCCCCGACTTGAGCCGCGCCCTTGAACTCTTCGAGCGGGAACGGTTCGGCGAGGCGCTGACGCTCGTGGACCGGATGTCCCCCGAGGCGGCGCGCGATCCCGAGGTCCTTCTCCTGCGCGCGGTACTCCTGGCACACGGGGGAAACCTCGGGGACGCGGAGGCGGCCTGTGAGGTGCTACTCCGGGTTGACGGGCTGAGCGCCGGAGCACACTACGTCGCGGCTCTATGCCGCGAAGGCATGGGCGATTCAGACGGCGCCGCAGAGCACGACCGGGTGGCGGTCTACTTGGATCCGGACTTCGCGATGCCGCGGCTCCACCTCGGGCTCTTGTCGCGGCGGAGCGGAGACCGCGAAGACGCGCGCCGAGAGCTCGAGCAGGCGCTTGACCTGCTCCAGAGGGAGGATCCCTCCCGGCTGCTCCTGTTCGGGGGCGGATTCGGCCGGGGTGCGCTCGTGACACTGTGCCGGGCCGAGCTGGCCGCGTGTGGAGGCGCGCCGTGAACGGGAACGGGGCCAGCGCGCCGGGACTCGCCGCGGAACTGCGGCGGGCCTTCGACCAATCCTTCGCCGACGCCCCGCAGACCGAGACGCGGGACGTGGTCGAGATCCTCTCGGTCCAGGTCTCAGGTGAGGCCTATGGGCTGAGGCTCTCTCAGATCCGCGGGCTCTACCCAGCCGGCAAGATTGCGCCGCTTCGTGGTCCGGTTCCGGAGCTGCTCGGGCTGGCGGCGCTTCGATCCAAGATTGTGCCCGTCTACGCGCTCGGCGGGCTCCTCGGTCATCCGTCGAGACAGACTCCCCAATGGCTCGTCTTCACGGGCGCCGGCGAGGAATGCGTCGCCCTCGCTCTGGACCGCCTCGACGCGCACATCCGCGTCGCGGTCTCGGATATTTCGACGGACGCTGGCCCGAATCCGGGAAGGCCGCATGTCCGGTCGGCGGCGCGCGTGGGGGAGCGGACGCTGCCACTCGTGGACGTCCCCTCGGTACTCGAACAAATCAGACGAGAGATCGGTGCGCACACTTCGCGGGAGGAGTGATCAGTCATGACACGCAATTGGACGTTCGGACGGAAGCTGGGCGCCGGGTTCGGCGTTCTGGTCGTACTGGCCGTAGCCGTCGGGCTGGTGGGTATCGTCGCGCTGCGGAGCGTCGTGCGGAGCAAGGACCGCGTGATCTTCATCAGTGCAAATCGCCTCATCGATGCCGCGACACTCCGGTCCGCCGCTGACCGGAAGGTGGCGGCCATCCGGGGCTACCTGCTGGATCGCGACGATCGATTCCTCGACGCCATGCGTGAAGCGCGGCAGGGCTTTGCGACAGCCATCGACAGCCTGAGAGGAGAGACTTATACCGAAGAGGGCCGACGCCTGCTCGAAGCCGTCCAGGCCTCCGAGGCGCTCCATCAGGCCGCTTGCGAGGAAGTCATTGGGTTGCGCCGCTCGGGCGCTTCGACGGCAGCAGTCAGCCGCGCCTTGGCCGAACAGGTCGTTCCCAAGGCGGCTGAGCTCGATAAGAACCTCAACGCATTTCTCGAGCGTGGGGAGGTGCGCATGGACCGCGAGCGACTCGCCGCGACCGACATTGCTTCCGCGGCGATTAACCTCGTGATCTTTCTCGTGATCGGTGTCGCCGTCTCCGGCGCGGTCTTCGGAGTCTTTCTGACGAGGGTCCTGGCTCGCCAGGTCAGCGGCGCGGTGGGCCAGGTCCAAAGCTCCTCGGCCGAGCTCCAGGCGGTCGCGAATCAGCAGGCCGTTGGCGCCAAGGAACAGGCGACCGCCATGAGCGAAATCGCCACGACTGTGCGAGAGCTTCTCGCGACTTCCCGGCAGATCGCCGAGAGCGCCCAGCGCGTGGTGCAGATTGCCCAGGAGACGGCCCGCGCGGCAGCCGACGGAGAGTCCACGGTCGAGAATGCGCATGAATCGATCGTTGGCATCCGCCGGCAGGTTGACTTGGTTGTGGGGCACATGGTGGACCTCGGCAGGAAATCGCAACAGATCGGCGCGGTCGTGGAGATCGTCTCGGAGCTGGCCGAGCAGACGAACATCCTGGCCATCAACGCGATGATCGAGGCGGCGGGCGCCGGCGAAGCCGGAGGCCGGTTCGCGGTCGTCGCGGACGAGATTCGCAAGCTCGCCGACCGGGTGGCCGGTTCGGCCAAGGAGATCCGCACCCTGATCGATGACATACGCGCCGCGGTGAACACCAACGTCATGGCGACCGAGACCGGATCGAAGGCCGTGGACGCGGGCTCTCGGCAGTTCGGCGAGGTGGCATCGGCCCTGAAGCAAATCGCTGCGCTCGTGACCACCACAACCGAGGCGGCGAGGGAGATCGAACTCTCGACGAAGCAGCAGAGCTCGGCCGTGGAGCAAGTGAACCTCGCCATCTCCAACATCGCCCAGGCGACGCGGGAGACCGAGTCCAGCTCCAGCCAGACGCTCCAAACCGCCTCGCAACTGGCCGATCTCTCCAAGGGCCTCCTGCGGCTCGTTCAGTCCGAGGAAGCGCTGGCGGCGTGACTCAAGATCTCTACAAATACTTCCGTGTCGAAGCGCGGGAGTTGTTGGAGGACCTCGGTAAGGGAGTCCTCGAGCTGGAGGCCGAACGACCGCGGGCAGGCCTCGTGCCGCAGTTGCTCCGGTTCGCGCACACGCTGAAGGGCGCGGCGCGGGTCATGAAGCAAACCGACATCGCGGAGTTCGCCCACGCGGTGGAGGACATCCTGGCGCCCCTGCGCGAGCAGGCCTCGTCGCTCACGAAGGACCAGGCGAGCGAACTGCTCCGGCTGATCGACGCCATGGCGGCCCGCGTCAACGCCCTGGCGCCTCCGTTGCAGCCAAACGCGGAGGCGGCACCCGAAGAGGCGCTGCCCCTTTCTCGCGTCGACGTCGCGGAGGTGGAATCGCTGGGGGAGGGGATCTCGGAGTTGGGCGTTCAGGTGGCCGCGCTCCGGCCCGCGCTCGAATCGCTCAAACAAGCCCGGCAGCTCACCGACGCCGCGGAACTCAGATCCGCCGTCGCCGGACTGGAGCGGACGCTCGCGTCAGCGGTCGAGCAGATCCAACGCGAGATCGGGCAGGTGCGGGAAGCGACCGACCGCCTGCGTCTCGTGCCGGCGAACACCGCATTCGGGCAACTAGAGCGCGTCGCGCGCGACACGGCTCTGGCGGCCGGGAGGCGCATGCGCTTGGAGACCCGTGGAGGGGGCGTCCGGCTCGACGCGCACGTCTTCGGTCTCGTCCTGCCGGCGCTGGTCCAGCTCGTCCGAAACGCGGTGGCCCACGGCATCGAACCAGAAAGCGAACGCGCAGCGCTCGGGAAGCCGGGCGAAGGGAGGGTGGCTCTCGAGGTTTCGCGCCGGGGGCGCCGCGTATCGTTCGTGTGTCGCGACGACGGGCGGGGAGTGGACCTCGAGGCCGTGCGGCGGCTGGCCCGGCAGAAGGGGCTCGTGCCCTCGGACGCGGCCGGTCACGGCGCCGAAGAGCTGTTTCAGATGCTTCTTCGCGGCGGGCTGTCCACCTCCGGCTCGGTGACCGAGATCGCGGGGCGGGGCGTCGGGCTGGACATCGTGCGCGACGCCGCCGCGAGGCTGGGGGGCGACGTCGCGGTGCGGTCGGAGCCCCGCGCCGGCACCACGGTCGAGCTCGTCGTGCCCGTTTCGTCGTGCATGGTGGAGGCGCTGATCGTCGAGGCATCCGGAGCGCGCGCAGCGATCCCGCTGGAGTCGGTGCAGGGCGTCGTGCAGCTCGACCTCGCCGGCCTCGCCGGCGGAGCCGACCGTTCCATGATCGTCTTCCGGGACCGCGTCATTCCAGTCCTCCTGCTCGCGCGGGTTCTTCACGCGGACATCGCGGGCGCGCGGCCCGGAATCCGTTGCGCCCCCGTCGTGTGCTCCGGCGATCGGCTGGCCGCGGTCGGCGTGGACCGCCTCGTCGGCGTCGCGAATGTGTTGGTGCGCCTGCTCCCCGCGCTGGTGCCTCCGAACCCGGTCGTCTCAGGCGCGTTCCTGGACGCGGAAGGCAATCCTCAATTGGTACTGGATCCTGAGGGGCTGGTCGCGGCGGCCGGGATGGCGGGCCCCGTGGCCGCGCCGGCGGAGCCCGTGCGACCCGCTCCGATCCTGGTCGTCGACGACTCTCTCACGACCCGCATGCTCGAGCAGAGCATCCTGGAGTCGGCGGGATACGAGGTCGACGTCGCGGTCTCCGGCGAAGACGCGCTCGAGAAGGCGCGGCAACGGCGCTACGGCCTCTTTCTTGTGGACGTGGAGATGCCGGGCATGGACGGCTTCACGTTCATTGAGCGCACTCGCGCCGATGCCGCGCTGGAAGACGTACCGGCGATTCTGGTGACCTCGCGCGGCTCGATGGAGGACCGGGCGCGCGGCGAGGAGGTGGGCGCCGCCGCGCACATCGTCAAGAGCGAGTTTGATCAGGGAGAGCTGCTCGCATCCATCCAACGCCTGATGGAGGCTCCGTGAAGCCGATCCGGGTGCTCGTCGTCGAAGATAGCCTCACCGCGCGGCGGCATCTGTGCGACGCGCTTTCCGCCGACCCAAGGATGAAGGTTGTCGGCGAGGCCGAGGACGGGCGTCGGGCCATCGAGCTATGCCGGGAGCTCAAGCCCGACGTTGTGACGATGGACATGATGCTGCCCGTGATGAGCGGACTCGCGGCCACGGAATACATCATGGCGTTCTCTCCCACGCCGATCCTTGTGGTCTCGTCCTCCATGAACCGGGGTGAGCTGTTCCGCACTTACGACGCGCTTGCGGCGGGAGCGGTGGACGTGATGGAGAAGCCCTCCGGCGCCGAGCCCAGCGGGGAGTGGGAGCGCCGGTTCGTGCAGGCGGTCAGCATGGTGTCACGGATCCGGGTGATCACGCACCCGCAGGGCCGGCTCGCCGCGTTCGCCCGCCGCCGTGCGTCCCCGGCTCCGCCGGAGGTGGAGCGCGGACGATTCCGCATCCTGGCCATCGGGGCCTCAACGGGCGGTCCGGGCGCTGTGGTGGAAATTCTAAAGGCGCTGCCGGCCCCCTACCCGATCCCCGTGCTCTTGGTCATCCATATCGGAGAACCCTTTGGCGCCGCGTTCTCGGAATGGCTGGACGGACAGACCCGGCATCGGGTCTCGCGCGCGCGCGACGGGGAGCTGGTCGCCGCCGCGGGGAGAATCGTTCTTGCGCCGCCCGGGTACCACTTGGTCGCGCGCGAGGGAAGGCTGCGCCTCACCACCGATCCCGAGCGGCATTCGTGCCGGCCATCGGTGGACGTTCTGTTCGAATCGCTCGCGACCGAGTTTGGCTCCTCGTGCGTCGCGTGTCTGCTCACGGGAATGGGCCGCGACGGCGCCCTGGGCATGCTGGCCGTCCGGCGCGCGGGCGGTCTCACGCTGGCCCAGGACGAGGCAACCTCGGTCGTGTACGGTATGCCCGCCGAAGCCGCCGCCCTGGGCGCCGCGTGCCATGTGCTGCCTCTCGGAGATATCGGATCCACCCTCGCTGATCTGGCCGCGACACCCGTCGAGGAGAGACCGCGATGAGCGACAGGGTCCTGATCGTCGACGACAGCCTCACCGTTCGGATGGATCTCGCCGAGGCGTTCCAAGAGGCGGGATTCGACGTGGAGCCCTGTGCGACCGCCGCAGAGGCAAGGGCCGCGCTCGCCCGGGACGGATTCGGTCTTATCGTGCTCGACGTGATCCTGCCCGACGCGGACGGCGTCGATCTGCTCCAGGAATTCCGTGCCGCCGAGGTTCCCGCTCCGATCATGCTCCTCTCCACTGAAGCCGCCGTCCGCGACCGGATCCGCGGGCTCCGCACCGGGGCGGACGAGTACGTTGGGAAGCCGTACGACAGGAACTACGTCGTCTCGCGGGCGCGGGAACTCATGCGGAAAGACCACGGATCGCCAAGCGCCCCGAGCGCCACGGTGCTCGTCATCGACGACAGCGAAGCCGTTCGGAAACACCTCGAGCGCGCCTTCCGGGACGCGGGCTACGACGTTCTCCTGGCCGCATCAGGGGAAGAGGGGCTGCGCATTGCCGCGAACGCCCGGCCTGCTGTGATCATCGTGGACGGGCTGCTCCCGGGGATCGACGGACCCGCGGTGATCCGTCGCGTGCGCCTGGACGCGGCATTGAGGAAAACGCCGTGCCTTCTGCTCACGGCTTCCGAGGGACCGGGCGCGGAGCTTGAGGCCCTGGACGCCGGCGCGGACGCGTTCGTCCGGAAGGATGACGACGTCGCGGTCATCCTGGCGCGGGTGGCCGCCGTGCTCCGCGGGGGATCGGCCGGAGCGCAGGAGTCCGCCGCGACGAGCGTCGAGAGTCCCAAGAAGATCCTCGCGGTCGATGACAGCCAAACCTATCTGCAATCGGTCGCGGGGGCGCTGCGCGGCGAGGGATACGACGTCGTCCTGGCGGGGTCGGGCGAAGAGGCGCTCGACCTCCTGTCGGTCCAGTCCGTGGAGTGCGTCCTCCTCGATCTCATCATGCCGGGTCTGGGAGGCCGCGAGACGTGCCAGCGGATCAAGGCCGTTCCAGGCCTCCGCGACCTACCGGTGATCATCCTGACCGCGGTGGAGGACCGCGACGCCATGATCGAGGGATTGGCCGCCGGGGCGGACGACTACATCGCGAAGTCGAGCGATTTCGAGGTGCTTCGGGCCCGCGTCCGTGCCCAGATCCGCCGGCGCCAGTTCGAAGACGAGAATCGCGACTTCCGGGAGCACGCGCTCCGAATGGAGATGGAAGCCGCCGAGGCGCGCAGCGCGCGAAAGCTCGCGGAGACCCGCGCCGCGCTGGTCGGGGAGCTGGAGCAGAAAAACCGCGAGCTCGAAGCGTTCAGCTATTCCGTCTCGCACGATCTGCGCGCGCCCCTGCGGAGCATCGATGGGTTCAGCAAGATGCTCCTCGAGGACTACGCGGAGCGGCTCGATGATCGGGGCCGTGATCACCTCGGTCGCGTGCGCAACGCGGCCCAGCGCATGGGAGAGCTGATCGACTACCTCCTGCAGCTCTCTCGCGTCGGGCGTTCGGAGATGCGGCGCGAGCGTGCGGACCTCTCGGCATTGGCCCATGCGGTCGCGGCGGAGCTACAGGAGCAGAGCCCGCATCGCCGCGTGCGGTTCGCCATCCACAAGGGCCTCTTTGTGGAGGCGGATCCGCGCCTCACGCGGGTCGTCCTCGAAAACCTCCTGGGCAATGCATGGAAGTTTACGGGGAAATCGGAAGATCCGACGATCGAGTTCGGCGCGCTGAACGACGACGGGGAGACTGTGTATTTCGTCCGCGACAACGGGACCGGTTTCGACATGCAGTACGCGGGGAAGCTCTTCGCTCCGTTCCAGCGCCTCCACTCCGCCGCCGAGTTTCCGGGGTCGGGGATCGGCCTGGCCACCGTGCAGCGGGTCGTCGGCCGCCACGGAGGTCGCGTCTGGGCCGAAGGGAGCGTCGGGAAGGGCGCGACCTTCTTTTGGACGCTCCCGGGGGCGCGCGGGGGCGACGAGCCGTGATCGAGGAGCAGGATATCGTGCGGAGCTACGACCTGGGGGCGAACAGCTACGTTCGCAAGCCCGTGGACTTCACCCAGTTCGTCGAAGCGACCGGCCAGCTTGGACTCCACTGGCTGGTGCTCAACGAGCCGCCTGGAATCGACTGACGCATGGAGGAAACCGTGGACAAGACGATACGCGCGCTCATCGTCGAGGACAACGAAGACGACGCGCAGATGCTCTTGCGGGAGCTTGAGCGCGGCGGATACCGCGTGACTCACCGCCGCGTCGAGACGCACGCGGCCATGCGCGAAGCGTTGATGCGCGAGTCGTGGGACATCGTGCTCAGCGACTACTCGCTGCCGTCCTTCAACGCGCCCGCCGCCTTGGCGCTGCTTCGAAGCACGTGCATCGACCTCCCGTTCATCATTATCTCCGGAACCATCGGGGAGGAGGTCGCGGTCGACGCCCTGAGGGCGGGCGCCCACGACTTTCTGGTCAAAGGGCGTCTCGCCCGGTTGGTCCCCGCGATGGACCGGGAACTGCGCGAGGCGTCCACCCGCCGGAAACGGGTGGACACGGAGCAACGCCTTCACCTAAGCGAATCGAAGTACCGGCGCATCGTTGAAACCAGCCAAGAGGGAATCTGGGAGGTCGACTCGCAGTTGCGGACCACGTATGCGAACCGGAGGCTGGTCGAGATGCTCGGCGCCGAACCGGAGGCGCTGCTGGGTGCGTCCGCTCTCGATTTCGTCGACGAGGGCTGGAGGGACCAAGCCATTCAGTATATGCAGCAGATGCGCCTGGGAAAGTCTGTCCGGTTCGAGCTGAGGCTGCACCGTCGGGACGGCGTCGAACTATGGGGCGCACTTTCCGCGAGCCCAGTCCCCATCGAGGGGGGCGCGGACGCCGGCGCGTTCGCGATGGTCACGGACGTGACCGAAAGCCGAAAGCTTCGGGAACAGCTCTTGACCTCGGAGCGCATGGCGTCCGTTGGGGCCCTCGCGGCCAGCGTCGCGCACGAGATCAACAATCCACTCACCGTCGTTTTGGGAGGACTCCGGCTCATCGATGGAAATCTCGACGCTCTGGCGCACGCGGTGGGCGACGGGGGCGAACTGAGCGACGTCCGCCGGATTCTCGCAGACGCACTCGAGGCCGCGGAGCGCATCCGGAACGTCTCCCGCGACCTGCGGATCTTCTCCCGGGCGCAGGAGGAGAGTCAGGAGACGGTGGACGTCCAGCGCGTCCTCGAGTCGACGCTCCGGATGGCGCAGAACGAGATCCGCCACAGGGCGCGGCTGGTCACGGAGTTTGAGCCGGTGCCCACCGTCGAAGCGAACGAGTCCCGGCTCGGCCAGGTATTCCTCAACCTCGTCGTCAACGCCGCCCAGTCCATGGACGAAGGACGCGCGGACGTCAACGAAATCCGCGTCCGCACCGGAGTGGACGACGTCGGTAGGGTCGCGGTCGAGATCCAGGACTCCGGCTCCGGCATGCCGCCGGAGGTGATCCGGCGGCTCTTCACTCCCTTCTTCACGACCAAGCCGGCAGGCGTCGGAACCGGTCTCGGCCTGTCGATCTGCCATCGCATCGTGGCTTCATTCGGCGGGGAGATCGAAGTCGAGAGCGCTGTCGGGGTGGGGAGCACATTTCGGGTTCTCCTGCCCGCGAGCAAGGGCGAACCCGCTGTCTCTCGCCCTGTCGCCGAGGTGGAGCCGCCTTCGCGTCGGGCGCACGTACTCGTCGTGGACGACGAGGCGGCCGTCGCCGGCATCGTGAAGCGAGTGCTGGAGACCGATCACGAGGTGACCGCCGTAACCGACGCGCGGGAGGCGCTGCGGCTGGTGGCGGAGGGGAACCGATACGACGTCATCCTTTGCGACCTCATGATGCCCTCCATGTCGGGGATGGACCTCTACGCGGAACTCTCTCTCGCCGATTCCGGCCTGGCCGAGTGCATGGTGTTCGTCACCGGCGGGGCATTCACTCCGACCACGCGCGCCTTCCTGGAAAAGGTCCGGAACCCGCGCATCGAGAAGCCCTTCGATTTCGCGAGCCTGCGAAGGCTGGTGAACGATCGCCTGCGTCGCGAGCCTGCGAGGCAGGGCGCGGAGTGACGCGGGAGCCTCCGACCCAATGGGGGGAGGCGCCGCCGCCGGCCAAACACGGAATCATGATTCGGCGTTTGAAGAGTGCTACGTTCGGGGAGCCTGTTCGCGTATGTTGGCGTCGGTATGCGATGGACCCCCGATCCGACCCCGATTGCTCGCCCGCGTCCGAAGGCGCACCGCGGGTCAAAACCGCGAGACGCCAGGGCGCAAGCAGGCGCCAGGCGCTCGAGCCGGATGGTATGGTGGCACCTCCTGACGGTCGCCGTGGTCACGACGATCGCCCTCTGGCCGGCCCTCCGGAACGGGTTCGTGGACTGGGACGATCCCGGATACGTCACGGACAACCGGCTGATCTCCGACACCTCGCTTTCCGGGTTCGGCAACATGTTCCATACGTTTGTCGGAGGGAATTACCAGCCGCTCACCATCGCTTCCTACGCCCTTGACTACCGTCTCTGGAAGCTGGATCCGAAGGGGTACCACCTCACCAATCTCATACTCCACGTGCTCACGACGCTCGCCGTCTTCTGGTTCGTCCTCCTGCTCACGGGCTCGAATGAGCTGTCCGCCATCAGCTCGATCTTCTTCGGAGTCCATCCACTCCACGTCGAATCGGTAGCGTGGGTTTCCGGGCGCAAGGACATGCTGTACGCGCTCTTCTACGTTCTTTCGTGCATCAGCTACCTCTTCTGGCTGCGCGGGCGCACGGGTCGGGCGTTCCACTACGCGGGCTCTCTCCTGCTTTTTCTGCTTTCCCTCCTCTCGAAGGGGATGGCCGTACCCCTCCCCGTAACGCTTCTGGCGATCGATTTCTATACAAGGAGAAAGGTGGGGCCGAAGAAGCTCCTCCTCGAGAAGGCTCCCTTCATCCTGATCGCCCTCGCGTTCGCCTACGTCTCGGTCGTGGCCCAGGCCAAAGAGAGAGCGATCCAGACACTCACTTCGTACGCCTTCTATGAGCGAATTCTGTTCGCCTGCTACGGGATCGCGGCCTACATCGTTCGGGCGTTCGTCCCGGTCCATCTTTCGGCCTTCTACCCGTATCCACTTAGAACCGGCGGGGCCCTGCCGCTGGTGTACTACCTGGCCCCGCTGGGCGTGCTGGCAATCGCGTCGGCTGTGTACCTGCTCGCGAGAAAAGACCGAACGGCTGCGTTCGGCGCGCTCTTCTTTCTCGCGAACGTGGCCCTAATCTTGCAAATCTTCCCCGTGGGAAGCGCCGTCATCGCCGACCGTTATAGCTACCTTTCCTACGTCGGCGTCGGGCTCATGATCGCGAGCCTCTATCGATGGTTGGCACGCGGCGTCCTGGCGCGCGCGGCCACGGCGCGCGCGGCCCTGGCCACGTTGCTCCTCGCGTCGGGCGCGATGGCGGTGCTCGCGACCAGGGCTCGCTGCGAAGTCTGGAGGGACAACGTCAGTCTCTGGACGGACGTGATGATCCGATATCCGGATCTCCCGCTTGCCTATACGAAGCGAGCGCGCACCTACGCGATGCAGGGAGAGGTGGACCGCGCGCGGGCGGACGTCGAGAAGGCGCTCGCTCTCGACCCGAAGGACTCGCGCGCGCTGACGATCCGAGGAACCCTCCGGTTCGGACACGACAACCAGGGCGCGTTGGCCGACCTCGAGAAATCCGTCGGCTTGAACGCGACGGATGCAGTGGCATGGAACAGCTTGGGCGGTGTCCGCCTCGAGCTGGGACAGCGGGGCGAGGCCGTGCGGGATTTCGACAGGGCGATCGAGCTGGACGGAGGGTACGCGGGGGCCTACCTCAATCGCGCGCTCGCGCTCCGCGACACCGAGCCTCGGCGGGCGTTGGCCGATTTCGACGCCACGATCCGGCTCCGGCCGGATAAGGCAAAGGCCTACTTATGGAGGAGTGATGTAAAGGCGCGCTTGGGGGACCGAGCGGGCGCCCTCGCGGACGCGATGCGCGCGCAGACCCTCGGGGAAACCGTTTCCGCGGCGTATCTCAGGGAGCTCCGCGGGAAGTAGCAGGTCCGGCGGCAGTCCTCTTTCTCCGTCGTGTCGACAATTCTCTTAGCGCCGGAGTGAGTACGAGGAATCTCCAGGCAAGAATGGAAGGTCCAACGGCGAGTCTTCGTGGAATTCTATTCCCGAAGCGGGGTTTCTCCGCGACGGAACTCCTCCTTGCCGCCAACATTGTGGTCGCGGCTCTCCTACTTGCAGCGTGGGGTAGAGACTACTCGGCGAACGTTCGGCAATGGAGCTGGGATTGGTGGCATGCCGTGCGGATGGATCGGGCCTACGGCTGGTTCCTTCCCACCATCTTCCTTCATGCCGGCCCCGGCCACCTTGCGAGCAACATGACCGCGCTCCTTGCGGCATCGGGAGCGGTGGAGTTCCTGGCTGGCGGCGGATGGGCGCTCTTTGCCTACCTTGTCACGGGGCTCACTGCGGCCTGGGTATCGTACGCGGGGCACGGTGCGCCGCCCCTGAGCGTTGGGTCCTCCGGCGCCGTTTTCGGTCTACTCGGCTGCGCGGTCTCCTTCATCATTCGTAGACGCCACATGTTCAACTACGCCAAACGTTGGAAGGTCTGGCGCGTCTACATCCCTTTGTTCATTCTCCTCTTCGTCCCTGCGATCGCACACGCCGACGTCCATGCTCATGCCGGGGGCTTCGGGTGCGGTTTGATACTGGGGCTATGGCTGCCCCCGCACGCACGCATTGCCCGCCTGGCCTCGATCGACTCGCTGAGCGACGACGAGTCGGAGGCCCCGGCGTCCGATGCCTAATGGTCCAGGACTGTCCTCGGACTCGAACGTCGATTTGATCGCCGCCGAGTTGAATCATGCAATATGCAGAATGGATGGGCCCCGCGTGCATCCTGCGCGAAAGCCGTATCGTCTCCCTTCATGTCTCACGCGGAAGTTCAAGCGGCGACGTTACATAAGAGGCGCCGCACGCCGTGGCATATCCGATGCTGTAATCACCGCCGACAGGTTCAACGGGCATCGATCAGGTCAAGGATGATGGAAAGATGGACAGGAGAGGCGGTCCTTCATCATGACAAGCAACTCGAAAGGCTTCACACTCATCGAGCTGATGATCGTCGTAGTGATCATTGGGATTTTGGCGGCAATCGCGATTCCGAACTTCATCGCCATGCAGGACCGCGCACGCGAAGCGAGCGTGAAGGCGAACATGCATAGCTTCCAGCTAGCGGTCGAGGACTTCGCCGTGAAGAATACGGGCACCTACCCGGTGGCCGCGGACGACGCCGCGGTGATGGCCAACATGCCGTCGGGCAACTATCCGAAGAACCCGTTCACGGCCGCGAACGACGCGTGGACGTGGGGTGCGGATCCGGCGGCGTCGGGCATCATCGGCGTCAACCCGGCTACGACGACCACCTACCTCATCAAAGGCTACGGGAGGTCGGCGCTTATTGCCCTTGCGTTGACAAACGGCTAATCGCCGATCAAGTCCCGGGCGGCAGGTCGCGTTCCAGCGCGGCTGCCGCCTTTTCGCGACCCCCCTGTTCTTGCCGCCAAAACTGCCGCTGAACTGCCGCTAGCCGAGCCGAAAGTCCGCTCTGTAACAAGCAAATCAAAATGTCCGCTCTGGCGCCACAACCCGCCGAGGAGTAGCCTTCCCAGCCTCCCAACAGGACACCCATCACGCCATAGCTTCGGAGGTTTTCGGGCCTCGGATCTCGGTCGGGACTGCTTCCCGACCACTGCTCTTCGGTCCCCTCCATCCAATGGCACGGCGGGGCAGATGTTCGTTACGCGGTCGTGGCGCGAATCGAGAGGGACCAGGTGGAACGAGACGATGGCAGGCCGGGTCGATCGAGAGCCAACGCGCGGGCGACCTCACGACCTGCTTCCCTGGATCTTGAGGCTCCGAGGCGGCCACAGCACAAAGGCACCGCCGTGAGACATATGGGTATCGGCTTGTTCGTAGGTGCGGTGATTGCCCCGGCGCTCGGTTCCTCTTCTTCCACTTCTAATAATGAAATCCCGGACTATAGCCCCGTCGTCTTTGGTATCGGCGGGGTAATCCTCGGTGGCATCATCGGCGCGCAATTCAGGACCGAGCAATGGGAGAAAGTCCAGGTTGGGCCGCCTGCGGGCTGAAGCGACGAAGCATCTCCATTACGCTACGCCATAGGCGAGAACGCGCGATGTGCCGCCTGCCGGGGCACTCCTCAGAAGGGCGACGCGTGCTACTCCAGGGCGAGGCCCGTCCTAACAACAGGAGGCTTCATGGTCAAGCACACGATTGTCGCGTTCCTCGCTTTTGCGTCGATTTTTCTGGGGCCCCGCGCCTACGCCCAACCCATGCCGGAATCCCTACTCCGCCTGAAGCCGAGCGCGAACCTGCGCGTTGAAACCACGTCCCATCAGAAGATCGAGGGTCGGTTTCTCCGCGCCACAGGCGATACGCTCTTCCTGTCCGCTCAGGGCGCTGAAACTGTCGTGCCCCTGCGTGAGCTGCACGGGCTCTGGCAGCGTGGCAGAGCCACCAAGACGGGCGCCATCGTCGTCGGCGCCATAGTGGGCATCGGATTTGGTGTTATTGCCGCGGGGGGAGGGCTTAATCCAGATACTCGCAGCAATGACTCTCCCGTGGCCGCGTTCGTCGTCGGCGCCGCGGGTGGTTCCCTGGTCGGGGCGCTGATCGGCGCCGCGATTCCGAAGTGGCACCGCCGCTATCCATGACGCGCGCCTGGTGGGTGGCCGTCGTGTGCCTGGGATTCGGCGTCGTACCAGCGGCCGCGCAGCAGACTGGTTCCGTGGGTATCCAAGGCGGCCTCAGTGCTTCCGGTCCGGCCCTCGCCGGCACGGCAAACCTCCTGGCGGAGTTCGGCTCGTTCCGCCTCGGCCCTGAAGTGGGGGTGTCAGGCCTGGGTGATGGCGCCAAGGCGTGGCACGTCGGGGGCACGTTCGGGCTTGGCGCGTCTACTGGAAGGATCCGTCCCCATGGCGCTGTGGGCGTCGCGCGCTACTCGTGGAACATGTGCGCCGGCTGCCCGTCGCTTGGCTTGCTCGGCATCTCCCTCGGCGCGGGCGCGTCGCTGGTCCGTCCACCGTCCAGGCTCTCGCTGGAGACCGAGTTACGGTGGCATCGCCAGCTGCAGAGGGTCGGCGCATCGGAGACGATGAGCTTCGTGACAGTGACGCTCGGACCGAGGTTGCACTGGTGAGTTGTGGACGTCGCGCGCGGCGGCCTTTCCGCATCGCAGTGTGCGGCTGCAGCCGCGCCAGCGATCTGTTAATTCCCGCGCGCATGGTGAGCGAGAGAGCGAACATACTCTTCTGCATCGATCAAATCGCCGGGTGTGAGCGTATGTCCCCAAGGCGGCATCGCACGGGACTTGCCCACGGCGGGTCCACCATCCCGGATCGCCACCAGCACAGTATCCGAGGGCACGGACGCGAACGTCACGGAATCGGCGAAAGCCGTCGGCGTCACCCCGTAGGTCGATTTCACGTTATACGCGTTGAAGCCGTCCCCCTCGCCGTTCTCGCCGTGGCATACGGCACAATAGCGACCGTAGACGATCCGCCCCCTCGCCACGGACAGCTCCATCGACGAGCGGCCATGTTGGAAGGTCACGGCCACGAAGCTCGAATCGTGCGCAGCGAGGCCGCCCCGCGAATCGCCGCGACTCTCGCAACCGGGCAAGCACAACGCGGCAGCAAGAACCACCGCCGGCACGGCGAACGCCATGCGTGCGCCCTTCACGGTTTACTTCCTTTCTCCGGAGGGATGCTCATCAGATAAGCAGTCAGGGCCCGCGTCTGCTCCCGCGTGAAGCCATAACGCGGCTCCACCGCGTCGGGCTTCAACGCCTGTGGAGACTCCAGCCACCGAACGATCCATCCCGGCTGGAGCTTCTTCCCCGGAGAGGCGCCACCCGTGAAACTGGGACCGACATACCCACCTTTCGAGCCGACCTGATGACAGCCGATGCAGCCACTGTTCTCGAACAGTTGCCGCCCGGTCTCGACCTCGCGAGGCCCCGTGGAGAAATCGCCCGCGGAATCGATGCGGGCGTCCCTCATCGAGGTGGAAATGCCCTCCGCCAGGACGCGAGCCTCGTCGTCGGTGAGGTTGAAGATGGGCATGCGCAGAGTGAGGATCGGACGCAGCGTGTACGGCAGCTTGAGATACTTGTACAGCCATTCCTTGCGGACGCGGCTTCCTTCCACACCGAGGTCGAAAGCGACATTGTGCCCGACGCCGTTGACGGAATGGCACGACAGGCATCGATAGCGCTCGACCAATTGGCCGAACTCGCCCGGCAGGGAGAGCGAGTCGTCGCTGCGGCTCCGAACCACGAAAGC
>JBGPHU010000039.1:0-19191 GCA_041484545.1 Candidatus Eiseniibacteriota bacterium
CGGCGATCTGAGATTCCGTCCCCAGTTCGCGACGGTGTACGAGCTTTCGAGCGCGGCGGACTTCGAGGCCTACCGCACGGGACCCGGCGCGGCCCTGAAGCGCGAATACGACGATCGGTACGGCGGCGTGGGGAAGATCGCGCGCCTGCTCCTGGTCGAGACGCCGCACGAGCAGGTCCGCGCGGTCGCCACGCCGGAGGATCTGGTCCTCGCGCGGGCGCTTTTCCAGGAGTACTCGGAATCGCTGGGATTCGATCTCTCGTTCCAGGATTTCGAGCGTGAGCTGAAGGGGCTCCCCGGGGAGTACGGCCCACCGCGGGGGACGATCCTCATTTCATGCGGTGGAGACCTGGTGCTGGGATGCGTCGCCCTGCGCCCCCTGGGGCAGGGCATCTGCGAGATGAAGCGCCTCTTCGTGCGTCCCGGCTTCCGCGGCCGGGCCGTGGGGCGCGGGCTCGCGGAGGCGGTCATCGCGGACGCCGTCGCGAAGGGCTACCGGAAGATGCGGCTCGACACCGTTCCCGCCATGATCGAGGCGATCGCGCTCTATCGCTCGCTCGGCTTCCGTCCCATCGAGCCCTATCGCGCGAATCCGATTCCAGGCGCCCTCTTCTTCGAGAAGGACCTCAGCGGGTGAAGGGGTGCGCCGGAACCGCCGCTACCCCAGCCTCTTCTGGAACCGCTT
Organism: Candidatus Eiseniibacteriota bacterium; assembly: GCA_041484545.1. Lineage (GTDB taxonomy): Bacteria > Eisenbacteria > RBG-16-71-46 > SZUA-252 > SZUA-252 > WS-7. The sequence goes on from JBGPHU010000039.1 coordinate 686, forward strand.
CACGCTGAAGCCGAAAAAGACGAGCGCCAGGAGGAGCAGCATCCCGGTCTGCGGCAGCACGTCGAGGAAGTTCGCGCCCTTCAGCACCACGGCGCGGAGAATTTGAAGGTAGTACGTCAGCGGGAAGAGAAGGCCTACCTCGCGGGCGACGAAGGGCATCCCCTCCCGGGGGAACATGAAGCCCGAGAGAAGCACGTTCGGCAGGAAGAAGAAGTACGAGCCCTGCATCGACTGGGCCTGGGTCTTGGCGAGGGTGGAGATGAAGAGGCCCAGGCCGAGATTCGCCGTGATGAAGAGGAACGTCACCGCGTAGACAACGAGAAGACTCCCCCGGATCGGCATCGCGAAGATGAAGTGCCCGAGCGTGAGCACCGCCGTGAGCTGCACGTACCCCACCAGCACATAGGGCGCGATCTTCCCGATCATGATCTCCCCCCGCGTGATCGGGGTCACGATGAGCTGCTCCAGCGTGCCGTGCTCGCGCTCCCGCACGACCGACATCGACGTGATGATCATCATCGTGATCGAGAGGATCATCCCGATGATCCCCGGGACGATGAAGATCGAGCTCTTGAGCGCGGGGTTGTAGAGCGGACGCACCCGGATTTCCACCGGGGGCGTCTCCATCCGGACGGGTGAGCGGGAGAGCGCGGCCAGGACCTCGATATTCTTCCGCTGGCCGACCAGCTGCGCCGCGGCGATCGCGTTCTGGGAGGTGTTGGGGTCGGACGCGTCGACCAGGAGCTGCGCCGTGGCCGGGCGCCCGCGCTTCAGCCGGCGCGCATAATCCACCGGGATCACGACCGCGGCCCGCACGGTTCCCCGGTCGATCAGCCGGTTCGCCTCCGCGTAGGAGTCCACGTGGCGCGCCACGACGAAATTGTCGGTGGCCGCGAGCCTCTGGATCAGATCCCGGCTCTCCTGCGAGCGGCTCTCGTCGTAGACCGCCATCGGGAGATGCCTCACGTCCATCCGGATCGCGAACCCGAACACCAGGAGCTGGATGACCGGGATGCCGAGCATCATCGCGAGCGTCGCGCGGTCGCGCCGCATCTGGATGAACTCCTTCCAGATCATGGAGCGAAGGCGGTGGCCGGTCATGGGGCCTCGTGGCTGCCGGTCATGGCGTCTCGCGCGGTCGCGTCGTCCTCGCGCTCCTGGATGGAGACGAAGATGTCCTCCAGGCTCTGCCCCACACCGAAGCTCGATTTCACCTCGGCCGGAGTGCCCACCGCCTTGAGCTTGCCTCGGGAGAGAAACGCCAGCCGGTCGAACTTCTCGGCCTCGTCCATGTAGTGCGTGGTCACGATCATGGTCGTCCCTTCCTCCGCAAGCCCGCGAATGATCCTCCAGAACAGACGCCGCGCCGCGGGATCCACGCCCGCCGTCGGCTCGTCCAGGAACACCACCGGCGGGCCGTGGAGGAGGGCGCACGCCAACGCGAGTCGCTGCTTCGTTCCGCCGGAGAGCGTGCCCGCGAGCTGGCTGGGCAAGCCCACGATGTGCATGGTCCGTATCGCCCACGCCACCCGCTCGCGCCAGTCGCGCTCGAGATCGTAGACCCCCGCGTAGAAGCGCAGGTTTTCCTCGATCGACAGGTCCCGGTAGAGCCCGAACGCCTGGGACATGTAGCCGATCCGCGATTTCACGGCGTCCGGGTCGCGAACGACGTCGATCCCCGCCACGCTCGCCGTGCCCGACGTTGGTTGCAGGAGCCCGCAGAGGATCCGGATGGTGGTGGTCTTCCCGGAGCCGTTGGGTCCCAAGATGCCGAAGATCTCGCCGGAGCGGATCTCGAAGGAGACGTCGTCCACCGCCGTGATCTTGCCGAATCGGCGCACGATCGAGCGGACCTGGACGACGGGTCCGCCCGCGCCGGGGTCAGTTCCCGGAGAGGATCCGTGCATCGGCCGGGAGTCCGGGTTTCAGGAAACCGTTCTGCGGATCGATCGCCACCTTGACGCCGAACACGATGTTGGCCCGCTCCTCCTCCGTGAGCGCCGCGCGGGGCGTGAACTCGGCGCGCGTCGCGATCTCCGCCACCCGGCCGGAGAAGGCTCGGCGATCGCCCAGGACCGTCACCTCCACGCGGTCGCCGATGCGGACGTGCACCACTTCGGGCGCGGCGATGTAGACGCGGATCCAGAGCTTCGTCGGATCGCCGAGCGTGAGGATGGGCACGCCGGCTGCGACGACCTCTCCCTGCTCGACGCTCTTGAGGAGCACGACGCCCGAGATCGGGGCCGTGAGCACCAGCTCCCGCGCCTTGCTCCTCGCAGACGCAAGTCCCGCCCGTGCCGCGTCCGCCGCGTTCCGCGCCGCGTCCACGACCTGCTTCCGGTACCCGGATTGGAGCAGCCGGTAGCGCTGCGCGGCGGCGTCCCGCCGGCCTGCCGCCTGGTCGCGCTGCGTCACCGCGCGATCGATGTCGGCCTGCGCCGCGAGCTGCTTCGCGAAGAGCGCGCGCGTGCGCGCCAGGTCGCTCTCGGCCAGGGCGAGCGCAGCCTCGGCGGTGTCCAGGTCCGCCTTCGCCCCGCTCCGCTCCTCGAGGCGGGGCCCCAGCTCCTGATCCCGCGCCAGCGCGCCGGCGCGCGCCACCTCCGCCTCCTGCTCCAGGACGCCGGCCGTGACCTCGCCCTGTCCCAGCACGACGAGCGTGTCGCCGGCGCGCACCGAATCTCCTTCGTCCACGCGCACGCGCAGAACGCGGCCCCCCACGAGCGAGGCGACGTCGACCTCGTTCAGCTCGACGGTGCCGCTGCCCCGGATCCCATGATCTTTGTTCGAGCAGCCCGCGAGCACGGACACGAGGAGCGCCGTGCCGAGCGCGAGGAGGGCGCGCGGAAGCCCCCCTGGGGCCAAGCCCGGAGGAGGGACGGTCACGAAGGCGTCACTCCGGGGAGGGCATCCTGGTAGTGCGCGAGATCGCGGGCGCTGAAGCAGACGAAGCGGACGAGCCGGATCGGTGAGGGGTCGCGGAGCGATTCCCGCACCGCGCGCACCGCGATCCGCGATGCCTCCTCGATCGGATATCCGTACGCGCCGGTGCTGATCGAGGGAAACGCGATCGTGGCCAGGTCGTGCTCGCGGGCGAGGGCGAGGCAGGATTCGTAGCATCGGCGCAGAAGCTCGGGCTCGCCCGCTAGGCCGAGCGCGTACACCGGGCCCACGGTGTGGATCACGTGTCGCGCGGGGAGAAGGTAGCCTCTGGTGATGCGGGCCTCTCCGGTCGGGCAGCCGCCCAGCCGAAAACATTCGGCCAGAAGCTCGGGCCCCGCGGCCCGGTGGATGGCGCCATCCACGCCGCCACCGCCCATGAGGGAAGGATTGGCCGCGTTCACGATGGCGTCGACGCGCATCGTGGTGATGTCACCTTGGACCGCTTCGAGCGTTGCCATCGCTGCTACTATATCAGGCTAGGCTCGCGCGGCACACGCCAGGCTCCTTCCCGCGAAACGCGCGCCGCCCGCGCGAGATCGAGGACCCATGAGCGCCATGAGCGAAGGAACCCCTGACGAACCGCGCGCCCCGAAGCCGGCGTTGCTCGGACCGCGCGCGCCGGAGACGGCGTTGCCCGAATCGCGCGTGCCGCAGGCTCACGCTCCCGACCCCCGCGTTACGGAGCGCCGGGTGGCCCTCTCCCTCGCCGTGGCGGTCCAGGGACTCATCAACCTCTTCTCGGCGATTCTCTCCCATCCGCCTCAGCGCCTCGTCGCGTTGCGCCGCATCGTGCCGACCACCGTGCTCGACACGAGCCGCACGTTCACGCTCCTGGCCGGGGTGCTCCTCTTGCTCACCGCGTGGGGGCTGAGGCGTGGGAAGCGGCGGGCCTTCGTGGCAGCCATGTTCCTGTGCGCCGTCTCGGTCCCCGTGAACATGCTCAAGGCCTTCGATTTCGAGGAAGCCACGGCGGCCACCGCGCTCCTCTTCGCGCTGGGAGTGTGCGGAGACGCCTTTCGGGTGAAGAGCCGCGAGGTTTCGCTCCGGGCGCTCCGCTCGCGCGCCCTGGCCGCCGCGGTCGCGCTGGCGGTGTACGCGGTCGGGGGATGCTGGCTCATCGAAGGGCTCTACTTCGGGGGCGGATCCTTCCCGCGCGCCGTCGGGGAATCGGCATACCAGCTCTTCGGTATCGGTCACGAAACACCGGTGGCTCCGTACCACTTGGGACCGCATGCGCAGAACGTGGTCCGGTGGTTTCGAGACTCGCTCGGCATTCTCGCCTTCACCTTCGTGGTCGGAATCGGCCTGGCCGCCCTGAAGCCGGTGCGGCACCGCAGGCGCCACCGTCTCGAATCGGCCCGGGTCAAGGCGCTGCTGGAGCGGTACGGCGACTCCTCGGTGGCCGCTTTCGCCCTGGCGCCGGACGCGGACTATTTCTTCAGCGCGAACAGCCGGGCCGTCATCGCGTACCGGTTCGAATCCGACACGCTGATCGCGATCGGCGACCCGATCGGGCCGGAAGAGGAGCTTCTCCCTTTGCTGGCGGCGTTCGCCGCGCACTGCTCGGAGCACGACTGGAGCTTCGCCGTGTTCCAGGCGCGCCCGGAGCGGCTTCCGCTCTACCGCGAGCTGGGATGGCGCGCGCTCCACATCGGCGAGGACCCGATTCTCTGGACCGACCGGTTCACGCTGGAGGGCTCCGCGATGGGAGACGTGCGGCGCGCGACGCGGAAGCTCGAGAGCGGGGGCTACGAGGTCCGGCATTTCATACCCGGCGTGAACGCGTTCGACCCCGGGCGCGCGGGGGGCCTGTCCGATCAGCTCCGGCAAATCTCGAACGAGTGGCTGGCCTCGCGGCGCGCAACGGAGAAGGGCTTCTCCATGGGGCGCTTCGATCCGCAGCGTCTCGGCCGGGAATGGGTCGCCGTGGCCGAGGACGGCGCGAGCAAGCGGGCGGTCGCGTTCGTGACCTGGGTGCCCGTCTGGGCGCGCCGGGGCTGGGCCCTGGACCTCATGCGGCGGAGGCAGGACGCGCCCGCGGGGGTCATGGAGTTTCTGGTCGCGAAGTCGGTCGAGGCGGCGAGGGAGCGGGGCGACGCCCTCCTCTCTCTCTCGCACACCGCATTGGCGAAAGTCGAGGGAGCGGAGCGGAAAGCCGGGGTCGATGGCGCCCTCGAGAAGACGCCGGAGCGCGCCCGCGCGTTTCTCATGCAGCATCTCGCGAGATTTTACGAGTTCGAGGGGCTCTTCCGATGGAAGGAAAAATTCAACCCGGCGTTCGAGGACCGCTATCTGGTCTATCCCGATCCGCTCGCGCTTCCGCGGGTGGCTCTGGCGCTCGTCCGGGCGCAATCTCCGGGGGGGATCCGTTCCTACTTTCGGCGCAAGGAGCGCGAGGAGACTCCTCCGCAAGCGGCAGCAGCTTCGTGAGTTGCACGCGGGAAGAACCGGCAGCATTGCCGTGCGGAAGCGGGAACCCGCTCCATCGGAATGGGGTAACAGAGAGTGGAGAAAGCGCACCGGATGGGCCGGGCGCATGGGAGGAAGCGTTTTCATGAATCGACACGGACTCATCGCGTTTGTGATCGCATCGGCGACGCTCGTATTGGCGGGCGTGGCCCAAGCATCCACAGCGCCAATGTCGGTGTCCTCCCCCCAGACGCCCCTCCGAGCTGCCGCCTCCCCGCGGCACTCGGCAGCGGGCGCGTCGGCCACCGCGGCACGCGCGGTTCGATCGCATCATGGGCGGAAGCACCATCGGCGCCATCCCGCCGAACGCGCGCAACTCACCGCGCGGAGCCCCTACGCTACGGCCGGAGGGTCCCCCCCACAGCCGGCCCGCCGGAGTTCCGTTCCCAACCATCACGCGGCGCTCCGACCGGCGTCGCATTCGCGCCAATATCACCGTAACAAGGGGAATCGGGCGGGAGGGAATGGTCTGGAAGCGGAGCTGCCCGCCCGTTTGACGGTTTCCACGGAATCGAGCCGTCTCTACCTCTGTTCGTTGCCGCCTACGATCTCCGATGAGGATGGAGTGAGCCAGGGCCGCGGCCCCCCGCGGGCCGGACCCGTTTTCGACGCTTCCTCCCCCTCGCTGCGCGAGATCCACGACCCACCCCCGTTTCCGACACATCACCCACTCACAACCCGAGCATCGCGTACCGGCCCCGGCCTGTTTCCGGCCGCCCAGGCAGGCGACGCGGCCCGGACATCGTTCCGCTTTCTCGATTGGCCACGGGGCGGCTTCAGAGCCGTCCCCACGCGGTCCGCCTGGAGGGCGCGGCTGCGTATTTCGAATTGCCCTCCATAGGAGATCCATCATGATTCGCTCGTCCCGTATTCACACGCTTTCCGCTCTTGCTGTACTCGTGATGCTCCCGGTCGCGGCGTACGCGGCTCAGGGAACGGCCAAGTCCTCGTCGACGCCGGCCCCGAAGGCCGCGGTGGCCACGACGGCCACGGCAACCTCGACCCACTCGCACCCGGCGCGCCTGGCGTCGAAGACCAAGCGCGCGGCGGCGACCGACATCAACGGCGCCAGCAAGGAAGATCTGATGAAGCTGCCGGGCATCACCGATGAGCTCGCGCAGAAGATCATCGACGGCCGTCCGTACAAGACGAAGACGGAGCTGACCAGGAAGAACGTGCTCAGCAAGGTCGAGTACGGCAAGGTCCGGAGCCACGTGATCGCGAAGCAGGAAGCGAAGGCCCCGGAAGCCAAGTCTGAGGCCACCCCGGAGACGAAGACGCCGGATTCGAAGTAGTCGCAGTTTCTCTCTGGCCCGTGGAGGGGCGGAAGCCTAGAGTCTCTCCGCGGGCCTTTTTTATTTCTCTCCGCTCCGAGGGTGGGATGCTTCGGTCGATCTCGCGGTACACGGAATGGCTCCACACGCGATGGCCTGCCGGAACCGTGGAGAAGCTCCCGGAAGCGCGCGCCGACGGCGGCACGAGCGTGCCGGGGGTTTCGATCTCGGGGGACCTGACCGGCGTCCCGCTTCTCAAGTTCGCGCTCGACTCGGGAGCGCGGATCGCGGCCGCCGCCGCCGCCGCGGGCGGGTCGGAGAAGAGCGGGGCCTCCGAGGGCGCCGTCTTGGACCTCGCGATCGTCGGCGCGGGCGTTTCCGGAATGGCAGCCGCGGTCGAGGCACGGAAGCGGGGCCTCAGGTACGAGATCCTCGAAGCGACAGAGCCATTCTCGACCCTCATCAACTTCCCGAAAGGGAAGCCCATCTACACCTATCCGCGAACGATGAAGCCGGCCGGAGATCTTCAGATTTCCGCCGATGTGAAAGAGGATCTGGTCGAGGAGCTGAAATCCCAGACCGAGCGGGCGGGAATTCGCCCCATGGCGGCCCGGGCGGAGCGCGTGGAGCGCCGGGGAGCGCTCCTGGCGGTGCGCCTCGAGAACGGCGCGTGCTTGATGTCGCGGCGCGTGCTGATCGCGATCGGCCGCAGCGGCAACTTCCGGAAGCTCGGCGTCCCCGGAGAGCACCTCGACAAGGTGTACAACCGGCTCCACGATCCCAAGGATTTCTCGGGGCGAGAAACGCTCGTGGTCGGAGGCGGCGATACCGCCCTCGAAACCGCGATCGCGCTAGCGCAGGCGGGCGGCCATGTCACGATTTCCTACCGGAAGAAGGAATTCTCGCGGCCCAAGCCCGAGAACGTGGAGAAGCTGGAGCGCCTCCCGGGCGGCTCGCTCCGGTTGATGCTGGGCACGCAGGTGAAGGAGATTCGTCCCGGCGGGGTCGTTCTCGCCGGGGAGCGCGAGGAGACGATCCCGAACGACGTCGTCTTCACGATGCTGGGCCGCGAGGCGCCGCTCGAATTCTTCCGACGCTCCGGTATCCGGATCGCGGGCGAGATGACTCCCGCGCGGTGGGCCGCGCTCTCCTTCTTTCTTCTCTTCTGCGCGTGGCTCTACAACTGGAAGTCGGGCGGATCCATGTCGCAGCTCTTCGCCGCGCGCCATTGGTTCCCGTTCAACCTGCCCGACCTCCTGAGCGGGATCGGGGGTTCGGTCGCGGCCGACGCGAGGAAGCCCTCGACGCTCCTCGGCACCCTGGCCATCAGCGCGTCGGGGCCGTCGTTCTGGTACACGCTCGCCTATTCCACCGTGGTCGTGATTTTCGGACTGAAGCGCATTCGCCGGCGAAAGACGCCCTACGTGACCGTCCAGACGGCGACGCTCATGTTGGTGCAGGTCCTTCCGCTTTTTCTCTTGCCGGAGATCATCCTCCCGCAGCTCGCGTATCACGGGCTCCTGCCCCGAGGACTCCTGGACGCGCTCTTTCCGGTCGTGACCTACGGACACGGCCGCGAGTTCTGGCGCGCCTACGGGCTCATCCTCGCGTGGCCACTCAACGTGTACAACATTTTCACGCACGATCCGCTCTGGTGGTGGATCGGGATCGGCGTCCTCCAGACGCTCGTCCTGATCCCGCTCGGGATCTACTTCTTCGGAAAGGGCGTCTACTGCGGCTGGATCTGCTCGTGCGGCGCCCTGGCCGAGACGCTGGGGGACACGCACCGGCACAAGATGCCGCACGGCCCCCTCTGGAACCGCCTGAACATGGTCGGCCAGGGGGTCCTGTTGATCGCGGTCCTGATCCTGGTCGTGCGCATCGCCGGCTGGATTCTTCCCGACGGAAACGGGATCGACTCGATCTTCGACAACGTATTCAAGACACCGTACAAGTGGGGCGTCGACGTGTTCCTCGCGGGCGTGCTGGGGTACGGCCTCTACTTCTGGTTCTCCGGCCGCGTCTGGTGCCGCTTCATGTGCCCGCTCGCCGCGCTCATGCACATCTACGCGCGCTTCTCCCGATTCGCGATCGTCGCGGACAAGAAGAAGTGCATCTCGTGCAACGTATGCACGTCGGTTTGCCACCAGGGGATCGACGTGATGAACTTCGCGAACAAGGGCGCGCCGATGCAGGACCCCGAGTGCGTCCGTTGCTCCGCGTGCGTGCAGAGCTGCCCGACCGGCGTGCTCCAGTTCGGGCAGGTCGACCGGAAGGGGAAAATCTTGAAATTGGATCTCCTGCCCGCGTCGCCCGTGATCATGCGCGAAGGAGAGGCGTGACATGGATCAGGGTCCCGAGGTTCCGTTCCGCTCGCTCGACACGGTCTGGGTTCAGGTCACGGGAACGCTCTGCAACATCGCCTGCAGGCATTGCTTCGTGAGCGCGGGTCCGAAGAGCGATTCCATCCCGACCATGAGCCAGGTACAGGTCGAATCCGCGATCGAAGAGGCGGTGTCGTTCGGCGCGCGCGACGCCTACTTCACCGGCGGCGAGCCGTTCCTGCACCCGGATATCCGGAGCCTTGTGGACTTCACTCTGGAGCGGATGCCGCTCTCGATCCTGACGAACGGGCTCCTGATCGACGAGGACCTGGCCGGATGGATCGGAGACCGTTTCGCGCGAAGCCGCTATTCCTTCGACCTCCGCGTGAGCCTGGACGGCATGACCGCCGCGTCCAACGATCGCGTGCGGGGGCGGGGAGTGTACGACGGAGTGGTGGAGGCGCTCCGGCGTCTGGCGCGGGCCGGCGTCTCGCCGGTGGTCACGGTGGTGGAGCACGAGGAAGCGATGAAGGCCGCCCTGGCCCGGGTCACGTTCACGGAGTTCCTGCGCGGGCTGGGCATCGGACGGCCGCGGGTGAAGTTCCTGCCCTTGCTCCGGATCGGGCGGGAAGAGCGCCGCTCCCGCGGCTATCTCGAGCGCGAACGGCTGGGTACCGAGCCGCTCGCGCCCGAGGTCCTGGATTCATTGATCTGCTCGAGCAGTCGGACCGTGACCGCGCGGGGCGTCATGACGTGCCCGATCCTGGTCGAGAATCCCGAGGCGCGCCTCGGGAATAACCTGGGTCAGGCGGAGCGCGGGATCAACCTGAATTGGCGCGCCTGCCACACCTGCGTGGTGGAAGGTCTGCGCTGCGCGACGTGAGCCGGGCGCAGTGCCTCTCACCCGGGCTCAGGGCCTGGTACCCGGGCCCTCCCGCGGCTCGGGGCCCTGGCTCGCGCTTGGCTCGCTCTGATCGAGCTCTTTGAGCGTGTGGGCCAAAGGCTCCCACACCTGCCCGAAGGCGAGCTTGACCAGCTCTCCCTCGGACGGCACGTCCCCCAGAAAGACCGCGCGACCGTTCGATCGCAGAACCCAATCGTCCTGGTAGCGTGACTCGTAACCCCGCGAGCGCTCCTTGCGGGAGCGCGCGATGAGGTCCGTCAGCTTCCAGTCGCCGCAGCGGTTTCCCCATTCCGCTTCGACCCGATTCGCGCGCTCGGGGTCCTGCCTCTTCACGTCCGGCGGCACCAGACAGTAATCGTCGTTGTCGCCGCCCACGGGGCCCGAGGTGTAGACGGCGTGCGCCGACGCGTGCAGGGTTCCCGAATTCCCCGTGATGACGGCGCCGTCCTGGACGTCCACCACCGAGTATTCATAGCCCACCGAGAGGTCCCGATCGCGCGTGAGCACGTCGATCGTGCGCTCGACGTAGCGCTCTCGCGTCGCGCCGGAGCTGTCCTTGTCCGCGATCTTGTGGTACACGGTCTGGGTGAATTTGCCCGTGTCGGTGTTCGAGCGCATTCCATAGAAACGGCCGACGATCACGCGGTCGACGCCCAGGTCGCGCCCGATGCGCGCGGCCTGCCTGGGACGCACGTGATCGAGCATGTCGATCGGAACAGCCTGATAGACGCGCTCGCGGGGTAAGAGCTCGGTAAATCGGAAATCGGACGACTTGGTGCGCCGTAGAAGCTCGGCGTACGCGCGGTCCGCGAACCCCTTGGACAGGGCCGCGAGATCCGTCTCGTTCGCGAAGGGGAAGAAGGCAACGCGGGGCAGGGCGTCGTCGTAGGCCTCCTGGATCCGGCGCGCGACGTCCCGGTAGCGCGGCGCGAATTCCTGGGCTCCCTGGAACTCGTCGTACGCCCGCTTGGGAGCGCCTCCCTCGAGATCCTCCACGGCCTGCGCGTACACGATGCCCGCGGCGCCGAGCCGGATCGCCGCCTCGTCCCTGTCGAAATCGGGATCGGGAGGGAGCACGATGTGGTAGCCCGCCAGCTCGTCGCGAAACCGGTCCAGCTCGAGCGAGCGCTTCGCCGCGGCGACGGTATCGCGAGCCGCGAGACCCCGGATCTCGACCGTGCGCTCGTTCATGAGCCGGGTCGACACCTGCGTCATCGCGGCGCGGGCGCGCTGGTTCTCGGGATCCTTCCGGAGCGCGTGAGCGGCCTTCTGGTAGGCCTTCTCCAGCTCACCCTGGCTGTACGCCTTCTCACTTTGCTGCGCGAGCTTGTTCGGGCCCGCGCAGGAGAGCGCGAGCGACCCTGCGAGGACGACCCCCACGAAAAGGCGCGATTTGAAGCCGATTCGATTGTTCATGATTTCCTCCATGTCGATCTCTTATCGGCAACGCGTTCCACATGTGTAGGGCGTTCTTCGGCCCCACGTTCCCTCCCCGTCGAGGAGTCGCCGGGTCGGGGGCCCGAGTTCCAATATCTGGCCGCGGCGAGTACTATCGTGTGCTCATACTGGCCGAAGCCTTGGTTCCACGATGGGGGGCCCCCTTGAAGCGAATTCCACGAGCATCGGCTGGGACCCTGGCGGCTCTCTCGTTACTCCTCGCGACCGCCCTCCCGGCCCTGGGCGCGCCTCCGAAGGGCGCGGACCCTCCGAAGTCCCGCGCCGCGCATGAGCGCATGTCTGTCGGGGCCGCCGCCGCGGCCCGCGAGATCACGGTCCGCACGCTGAAGAACGGCATGAAGATCCTGGTCTGGCCCGATCACGACATCCCGAACGTCGCCATCTACGACTGGTTCCACGTCGGGAGTCGGAACGAGCGCCCCGGGATCACCGGTCTGTCCCACTTCTTCGAGCACATGATGTTCAACGGCTCGGCGCACTACCCGCCGGGCGAGTTCGACCGGGTCATGGAGCAGAACGGCGGCTCGAACAACGCCTTCACCAGCGAGGACGTGACCTGCTATCAGGACTGGTTTCCGAAGAGCATCCTGGACCTGGTCTTCCGTCTCGAAGCGGATCGCATCTGCTGCCTCTCCTTCGATCCCAAGAAGGTCGAGAGCGAGCGCCAGGTCGTGTACTCGGAACGCAGAACCTCGGTCGACAACGACAACGAGAGCCTCCTCGACGAGCAGGTGCAGGCGGCCGCCTACGTCGCGCATCCCTACCACAATCCCGTGATCGGCTGGCCGAGCGACATTGAACGCTGGACGATCGACGACCTGCGCGAGTATTTCAAGGTCCATTATGCGCCGAACAACGCCACGCTGATCGTTGTCGGCGACGTGACTCCCGAGGAAGTGTTCCAGCTCGCGGAGCGTCATTTCGGGCCGATCCCGGCCGTGCCTCAGCCCAAGGAGGAAATCACGCAGGAGCCTCCCCAGATTGGGGAGCGCCGCGTCTCGATCCGGAAATTCGGGCAGACGCCGATCTTGGAGATGGCGTTCCACACCGGCGCCGCCGACGACAAGGACGCCGAGGTGCGCGATCTCTTGGTCGACATCCTGAGCTCGGGAGAATCCTCGAGGCTCTATCGCCGGATGGTGGACCAGGACCGGGTGGCGCTCGCCGCGAGCGCGTCGGTGGGACCCGAGGGATTCGATCCTGGGTTGATCAAGGTCCTGGTCACGGTCGCCCCGGACAAGACGGCGGCGGCCGCCGAGACGGCGCTCCTGGACGAGCTGGCGAAGTTCGCAGCCGGCGGTCCGACCGAGGACGAGCTTCGGAAGGCGAAGAACTCGGCCCTCGCGGGATATTGGCGGCAGCTCAAAACCATCAACGCGAAGGCGAGCGCGCTCGGAGAGTACGAGGTGTTCCGCGGCGACTACCGGAAGCTCTTCACGGCCCCCGACCGCTACGAGCGGGTCACGCGCGCCGAGATCCAGGCGTTGGCCCGGAAGACCTTCGATGAGAAGAACCGGACCGTGGGAGTTCTGTATCCGGAAAAGGAAGAGGTGGCGCGATGAGACGGACCCTCGGGCTCGCGTCGGCGATCTGCATGGCCATTCTGTCGACGCTGGTCTGCGTGTCCGCTCCGGCGTCGGCGATGGATCTGCCGCGCTCGCGGGAGATCCGGCTCCCGAACGGCGCGCTCGTGATCCTGGCCGAGAAGCACGACGTGCCGTTGATCGCGTTCCGGGCGATTCTCCGGGGAGGGTCCCTCGCCGACGCGCCGGGGAAGGAAGGGGTCGCGTCGCTCACCGGAGGTCTCCTGCGCAAGGGCGCAGGGAAGCGCACCGCCCAGGAGATCGCGGTACTCGTGGACGGGCTGGGCGCGGACCTGGACACGGGCTCGGGCCTCGAGCTCTCCTACGTATCGGGAGAGTTCATGTCGCGCGACCAAGCCGTGATGCTGGATGTGCTCGCCGACGTCCTCCGCCGGCCCACCTTTCCGCCCGACGAGTTCGAAAAGCTGAAATCACAATCCATCGACGCGCTCACCGCCGAGAAGGACGACCCGCGGAACGTGATCGGTGAGTACGCGTACGCGTTTCTCTACCGCGATCACCCCTACGGCCGGCCGGTCGATGGGGACGAGGCCACGATCCGGGCCATCACGCGCGAGGACGTGCTCCGGTATTACCGCGAGAACTATGGCGCCGACCGGCTCATCCTGACCGTGGTCGGTGATTTCAGCACGCGGGCGATGGAATTCGGGATACGCGCCAAGCTCGCGGGCTGGGCGAAAGCCCCCGCGGCCGCTCCTCTTGCGCCGCCGGCAGCTCGCCGGGCGGGGAGCCGCGTGCTCTTGGTCGACAAGCCCGACGCCACGCAGACCTACTTCTGGCTTGGAACCGTCGGGGTCGCGCGTCGCGATCCGGAGCGCGTCCCGCTCGACATCGCCAACACCGCCTACGGGGGCCGCTTCACGTCGATCCTGAACACCGCGCTCAGGATCGAGGGAGGGCTGACCTACGGGGCGGTGGTGCGCGGGCCGCGCTACACCCAGGCCGGCCCCTGGGCGATCATCTCCTACACGAAGACCGAATCCACGGGCAAGGCGGTGGACGTGGCGCTGGCGACGCTCGAGAGGGCGCGCGGAGCGGGCATCGATTCCACGACCCTCGCCTCGGCCAAGACCTACATGACGGGGCAGTTCCCGCCGCGGCTGGAGACCGAGGATCAGATCGCGGGAGCGCTCGGGGACCTCGCGTTCTACGGACTGGAACAGGAGGAGCTGGCGCACTACACGGACCGCGTTGCCGCCGCCGGTCCGGCGGACGTGAGGCGCGTCATCGGGCGCGTGTACCCGCCCTCAGGGGACCTCACGTTCGTGTTCGTCGGGAACGCGGCCTCAATCCGCGCGGTGGTGAAGAAGTACGGGCCGGTGACCGAGGTGAAGATCACCGACCCGCTCCTGTCGGGGCTCAGGCCGGGGGTGCTTCGGTAGGCCCGCCGCCGCGCGGACGCCGCTTCTTCTCCCGGCCCGCATCCCGCACGGCCCGCACCAGCACGAACTCGATCTGGCCGTTCACGCTCCGCAGCTCGTCGGCCGCCCATTGCTCGAGGCTTTCCCACAGCTCCGGGCTGATTCGCAGGAGGAAGGCCTTCCGCTCGGCCAATCCGCCGCCTATTTGTACAGCGTTCCGGTGTTGAGAACCGGAGTCGCCGCGTGCTCGCCGCAGAGCACGACGAGCAGGTTCGACACCATGGCCGCCTTGCGATCCTCGTCCAGCTCCACGATCCCGTTCTTGCCCAGGCGGTCGAGCGCCATCTCCACCATCCCGACCGCGCCCTCCACGATCCGCGTGCGCGCCGCGATGATGGCCCCGGCCTGCTGGCGCTGGAGCATGGCCTGCGCGATCTCGGGGGAGTACGCGAGATGGCTGAGCCGCGTCTCGATCACTTCCACCCCCGCCGGCTTGAGCCTCTCGTGCAGCTCGGCCTTCAGGAATTCCGACACCTTGTCCGTGCTGCCGCGGAGCGAGATTCCGTCCGCTTCGTAATCGTCGTAGGCGTAGGAGCTGGCCAGGTGCCGCACGGCCGTCTCGCTCTGCACCGTGATGAAACGCTCATAGTCGTCCACGTCGAACGCAGCCTGCGCGGTGTCGCGCACCTTCCAGACCACGACCGCGGCGATCTCGACCGGGTTCCCGTGCAGGTCGTTCACTTTGAGCTTCTCGCCGTTCAGGCTTCGCGCCCGAAGCGAGAGTTTCCTCCGCGTGATGAAGGGGTTGGTCCACCACCAGCCGCTCTGCCGGACCGATCCCACGTACGATCCGAAGAGGGTCAGCACGACGGCCTGGTTCGGTTGCGCGGTGAAGAGCCCGGCCGCCGACAGCCCTCCCAGGCCGAGCGACAAGGCCGCGAGCAGGATGCTGGCCAACGGATGGGGGTCGCCCGCCGCGCGGAAAATGAGCGCGATGCCCGCGAGGTCAAGGAGGATGGTGACGGTGAGTCCCACGCTTCCGCTCACCGGTGTCGCGACGCGTTCCTGGGTCATGTTCGATTCTCCTTCGTTGAGGGTGACATCACTAAGATAGCATAATGATATCAGTCACGCAAGGAGATTTCAACACACGGCCTCTGCCGCACGGGAAGGGGTTCGCCCTACGGCGTCGAGATGGCGTTGCCGTCCAGGGTCACCGCGCCGTTTCGCGCGAGGGCCCTGCCCGACAGGCTTGCGCCCGTGGCCATGCTGATGCTGGTGAGCGCCAGGATGTTTCCCTTGAACGCCGTCCCGGTGCCCAGCGACGCCGAGCTACCCACCTGCCAATACACGTTGCGGGCCACGCTGCCGCCGGTCATGACGACGGACGAGTTGCTCGCGGTATTGAGGGCACTCACGATCTTGAATATGAATACGGAATTCGCGTTGCCGGTGAGCGTGAGCTTTCCGGTCAGCTGAGCCGACGACGTGAAGCAATAGACGCCTTGCGTGAGCGTGCGGCCTCCGAGGTCTTGGCCCGTCAGGGAAGTGGCACAGGTCTTGGCCGCGAGAAAATTGTACGCGGGCGTGAGTCGGCCCTGCGCCTGAGCGGCAGAGGCGTCCCCCGAGTGGGTCGTTCCCGTGATGGTCCCGGGAGGAAATCCGGTCGGCGAGATGCCTGGGCTGCTCACTCCGAGATCACCCGTGATGGCGGTGCCTCCGGTATTGGTCACGGCCGAAGCGCCGAGCACCGCGTAGCTCCTGGCCATGCCGAGTGACGGAGCCGTCGGATTGGCTCCCATCGCGCGGCCCGTTCCACGGCCGGCCGCATCGGACGTGCTGCTTCCGGGGGCCAGGGAAAACAGAGCGGCGAAGAGGAGGGTGGCGGCGAGGCGGTCTGAAGAACGATGGAGACGATTCATGGGTCTCTCCTTGCTTGGGGGAAGCTACATTGCTTTACGAGTCTTGCCCTTTTTCTTCCGCGCGATGGTTCTCTCGAGCGCGCGTAGCAAATCCTCGGGATCCAGTCCCGACTCCACCAGCCGGCGCAGGACCGCGCGCGCGCCGGGGGTCGACGTGACCCACTCCCGGGCTTCGGGATCGATGCCGGTGGCGAGTCGCTCCAGGGACATGAGCGTCGCGCCGACACCGCGCAATCCGTGGGCGATCTTCTGGAGGAGTTTCTCGGAGGGACGGCGGCGGTTGTGCTCGATGTCGGAGAGATGGGCCGCGGAGATGCCAAGCTTCGCAGCGAATCCGCGGAGGGTGACCCCGGCCCGCAACCGGAGCCGGCGTACTTCCTGGCCCAGATGCGAGGGGGGTGTGGAGGACTGTCGGAGCGGACGCCTGCTTGGAGGAATCTAAGCCCCCCGCTTCGAGCCAACGAGAAGGGCGGCGCCCCCGACGAGCGCGACGATCCCGACGACCGTGGCGACCGGGGAGGTCTTGTGCTCCGTGGCCGTGGCCTTGATCCCACCCAGGTCGATCATCGTGGTCTGCTTATTGAAGCCCATGATGCCGTAGACCAACGCGACGATACCGAGCACCACAAGGATGATGCCGAGCTGTCTCACGTCGTTCCCTCCCTGGACGGTGTCCTGCGTGCCACTGATGGAGTCCTGCGTGCCACTCTTAGAATCCGTCGGCGAGGATGGCCGCCTTCTTCCCTTCCGCCTTCACGAGGCCCCTGGCGACGCGGCCCTCGGCATTCACGACCCGGACGGCGTCGTCCAGCTCGAAGCGAAGTCCCGCCGCCACCTGGCCCCATCCCATCCCACTGTCGTGGAGATGGAGCACCTGGGCCACGGTCATACCCTGTCTGTCGCCGGCCGCGAGCGCGTGGGCGATGGTCAGATTCCCCCACGATACCCGGAGGCTTCTTTTCTCTGCAAGAATCGCTTCCTCGCTCATGCCGAACTCAACCGCCAAGAAGCCCGCGACGCGTGTCTCGCCGACCGACGCCCGGTTGATGTCCCTGGCCACCGCGATGAACTCCCGGTCGGCGGAAGCGCGACCCTTCTGCGTTGAAATCGGTCCATGCCCGGAGAGATCCCGTGGCTGCCCTGCCGCGGTTCCGAGAATCGTGAGGGCCGAGACGAGCGCCATCACGCCGAAACCTCTAGTGAGAATGCGAGGGAGTTTCGAGCCCATGGTTCCTTCCGAGGGGAGACGAAGAGAAGCACGTGTTCCGGTCGTTAGCTATGTCAGCTACGTTAGCTAACGAAGCATACATCGGCAAGGGCTAAAGGCTCGTTGAGGGCGGAGAGGGATGGAATCGAGTAGAAGTACGGGAATCGAGTAGAAGTACGGAGGTTCGGCTACTTCCGGACGAGCTTCTTGTACTTCAGACGGTGCGGCTGATCGGCGGCGGCGCCGAGACGCATGTGGCGGTTTGCCTCGTAATCCTGGTAATTCCCTTCGAACCAGACCACGCTTCCGTCTTCCTCGAAGGCGATCATATGGGTGGCGATGCGGTCCAGGAACCAGCGGTCGTGGCTGATGACGCAGATGGAGCCCGCGAAGTTGAGAATGCCTTCCTCCAGCGCGCGCAGCGTGTCCACGTCGAGGTCGTTCGTGGGCTCATCCAGGAGGAGGAGGTTTCCGCCCGATCGGAGAAGTCTTGCAAGATGCACGCGGTTCCGCTCTCCACCGCTCAGGTTCTTCACCAGCTTCTGCTGGTCGGAGCCCTTGAAGTTGAACATCGCGACGTAGGAGCGGGAAGGAATGGTCCGGCTCCCCAGCGCGATCTCGTCCTGCCCGTCCGAGATCTCCTCCCAGACGTTCTTCTCGCCGCGGAGCGCGTCACGGCTCTGGTCCACGACCGCGACCTTCACGGTCTCGCCGATCCGGATCGTGCCCGAATCGGGAGGCTCGAGCGCGGCGATGAGACGGAAGAGCGTCGTCTTGCCCGCGCCGTTCGGGCCGATGATGCCAATGATGCCGCCGGGCGGGAGGGTGAAGTTGAGTCCGTCGATCAGTACGCGATCGCCGTAGCCCTTGACCAGATCGCGGGCCTCGACCACGAGATTCCCCAGGCGCGGCCCGGCGGGGATGGAGATCTCCACGGCGTCCTGGCGCTTCTCCGTATCCTGACGCAGCAGCTCCTCGTACGCGGTGACGCGCGCCTTGCTCTTCGCCTGGCGCGCGCGGGGCGACATGCGGATCCACTCCAG
>JBGPHU010000040.1:0-19126 GCA_041484545.1 Candidatus Eiseniibacteriota bacterium
GGAGATGGTGGCTCGGCTCGAGGTCCATGCGCTGGGAAACATGGACCCGCGGATCCACTTCGCGCTCCTCACCGACTTCCCGGACTCGGCCCTGGAGCACATGCCGAACGATCGCGAGACGCTCGACGCCGCGATCGCGAGCGTGAAGGCGCTCAACGCCCGCTACGCTCCGGACACGAAGGACCGCTTCTACCTGTTCCACCGCGCCCGCCGCTGGAACGCGAGCGAGGGCGTCTGGATGGGCTGGGAACGCAAGCGCGGGAAGATCGAGGAGTTCAACCGACTCTTACGCGGAGCGACCGACACGAGCTTCGTCGAGCAGGTGGGCGACCCCGAGATCCTGCCCCGTGTTCGCTACTGCATCACGCTCGACAGCGACACCCACCTCCCGCGCGAGGCCGCCCGGCGCCTGATCGGAGTCATCGAGCATCCGATCAACCGGCCGCGCTTCGATCCCAAGCTGGGCCGCGTCGTCGAGGGCTACGGAATCTTACAACCGAGGGTCGGCGTCACGCTCGCGAGCGCCGCCGGGTCGCCGTTCGCGCGGGCGTACGCCGGGCATACGGGCGTCGATCCCTACACGACCGCAGTCTCCGACACGTACCAGGACCTCTTCGGCGAGGGCAGCTTCGCAGGCAAGGGGCTCTACGACGTCGACGCCTTCTCGGCCGCCCTCAAGGGGCGCGTGCCGGAGAACGCGCTCCTCTCGCACGATCTTTTCGAAGGGCTGCACGCGCGGTCCGCGCTCGTCTCCGACGTCGAGCTGGTGGACGACTTCCCCTCGAGCGTGCTCGCGCACGCGCGCCGCCAGCACCGCTGGGTGCGCGGCGACTGGCAGATATTGGCCTGGTTGCTCCCGTTCGTGCCCACCCGCCGCGGTCTGGAGCGCAACCCGCTCCCGCTCATCAGCCGCTGGAAGATCCTCGACAATCTGAGACGAAGCCTCGTGGCGCCCGCGCTGGTGGCATTGCTCGCCTCGGCCTGGACCTGGCTGCCGGGCTCCCCTCTGGGCTGGACCCTTGCCGCGCTGGCGGTGATCGGCTTTCCGGTGCTGCCTCCCGTCGTGCACTTCGGGCGCGGACCGCGCCCGCAGCAGCCGCTCGGCGTGTTCCTGCGCGACGTCTGGGCCGAGTTCGAGACCGCGGCGGCGCAGGTGCTGGTGGAGATCACGCTCCTCGCGTACCACGCGTACGAGATGCTGGATGCCATCGCCCTGACGCTCGTGCGGCTCGTGATCACGCAGCGCCGTCTGCTCGAATGGGAAACCGCGGCGGCTTCCGCCGCGCGCGCCGCCGGGCTGCTCGCGCGGCAGGGCGTACGCGTCTTCATCGCGGAGATGTGGGCCGGGCCCGCCGCCGGGATCGCCGTCCTGCTGGGCGTCCTGCCGCTGCGCGCGACCGCGTTGCCGGTGGCGCTCCCCTTCCTCGGAGCGTGGCTCCTCTCGCCGCTCGTCGCCTGGCGTCTGAGCCGTCCGGTCGTGCCGAGAAATCTGGAGCTCGGCGCCACCGACCAGGAACAGCTTCGCCGGATCGCGCGTCGCACCTGGCACTACTTCGAGGTTTTCGTCACGGAGGCGGACCACTGGCTTCCGCCCGACAACGTGCAGGAGGTGCCCGAGCGGCGCGTCGCCCACCGCACCTCTCCGACGAACATAGGTATGAGCCTTCTCTCGACGCTCGCCGCCCACGATATGGGCTACCTGGAAACGCGCGAGCTCGCGGAACGGCTGGAACGGACGCTCACCTCCGTGGAGGCGCTGGAGCGATACGAGGGGCATCTCCTCAACTGGTACGAAACGACGAGCCTGGCGGCGCTCTTACCCCGCTACGTCTCGACCGTGGACAGCGGCAATCTGGCCGGCACCCTGATGACTCTCGCCGTGGGGCTCCGCCAGCTCGCCGCGGAGCCCGACAGCGAGAAGCGGTTGTGCGCAGGCGCCGCGGACACCGCCGGCGTGCTCAGCGAGACGCTCTTGGCGCGGATGGAGGGGATGCACGCCGCCACGCCCCTTCGCCAGCGCCATGTCGCAGCGCGACGAGAGGTGGAGGCGCTGCGCCTGTCTCTCACGGGCGGCGCGCCGGCGCGCGAGTGCCTCGTGGAGGGACGGAGGCGCGCCGCCGGCCTCCGCGCGACGCTGGAGGGCCTCGCCGCGGACGAGCCCGCCGGCCCAGGGACCGAAGCGGTCGCCGGCTGGGGCGCGGCCCTGCTCGAGGCGCTCGCCCGTTCTCCCGCGAGCCCAGGCGATGCGGAGGGACTCGGCGCGCGCCTGCGCGCGCTCGCCGCCCGATGCGACGAGCTGGCCGACGGCGTGAACTGGAAGTTCCTCTACGACCGGGTGCGCGGGATCTTCTCGATCGGGTTCCGCCTTTCCGACACCGAGGGTCCCGGGCGTCTGGACGTCTCGTGCTACGACCTGCTCGCGTCGGAAGCCCGGCTCGCCAGCTTCATCGCGATCGCCCGTGACGCGGTGCCGCAGGAGCATTGGTTCCGGCTCTCGCGAACCCGCGTGAGCGTCGAGGGGCACACGGCGCTCGTTTCGTGGGGCGGCTCGATGTTCGAATACCTCATGCCGCTCGTGGTGCTGCGCAGTCATCCGGAGACGCTGCTCGAAAACACCTACCGCGCCGTCGTGCGCGCGCAGGTTCTCTACGGACGGAGCCGGCACGTCCCGTGGGGGCTCTCCGAATCCGCGTACAGCCTGGTGGATCAGCATGCCAACTACATGTACAAGGCGTTCGGCGTGCCCGGTCTCGGCCTGAAGCGCGGGCTCGCCGAGGACCTGGTCGTGGCCCCCTATGCCACCGCGCTCGCCGCGATGGTCGATCCGGCCGCCGCAGCGTCGAATTTTCGTCGCATCGCGCGCGAGTCTCCCGTGACGCGCTTCGGCTTCGAGGAGGCGCTGGACTTCACGCCGCGCACGGCCGCGGGCGGCGAGACCGCTCCGAACTCGGGTGGCGCCCATCTCGTCCACGCGTTCTTCGCCCATCACCAAGGCATGAGCCTCGTCGCCCTGGTGAATGCGGTGCTTGGCGCGCCGATGGTCCGGCGCTTTCACTCCGATCCCCGCGTCCAGGCCACGGAGCCCCTGCTACAAGAAAGGGTGCCGCGGTTCGTGCCGGTCACGCGGCCGCTCCCGCCCGAGTCCACGCGAGTCGAGCCGCAGGCCGTCACGGTCTCGCCGCGGCGCTTCCGCTCGCCGCACACGCTGTACCCCAGCGCCCATTTCCTCTCCAACGGGCAGTACACCACGGTCGTCACCAACGCCGGCGGCGGCGCGAGCAGCTGGCGCGGAAACGCGATCACGCGCCACCGCGAGGACTCCACGTGCGACCAGGGGAGCCATTTCATCTACCTCCGCGACGTGCGAAGCGGGCTGGTCTGGTCGGCGGCGTACCAGCCGGTCTGTCGCGAGCCGGAGCGCTACCGGGTGAGCTTCCGCGCCGACGAGGCCGTGTTCGACCGCACCGACGAGAAGATCGAGACCCGCCTCGAGATCGCAGTGTCGGCCGAGGACGACGTCGAGGTTCATCGGGTCTCCCTTACCAACCGCAGCGACCACATGCGCGAGATCGAGGTGACCAGCATGGTCGAGATCGTGCTCGCGTCCGCCGCCGAGGACCTGTCTCATCCCGCGTTCCTGAGGCTTTTCTTGGAAACGGAATACCGTCCCGAGTGCTCCGCGCTTCTCTGCGGACGCCGTCCGCGATTTTCAGAGGAGCTGGCCCCCTGGGCGGTTCACGCGCTCAGCGTCGAGGGCGGCGGTCACGGCGCCATCGAGTGGGAGACCGACCGCGCGCGTTTCATCGGACGCGGGCGCACGCGCCAGAACCCGGCGGCGCTCGACGGACGCGCGCTCTCGGGCACGACGGGCGCGGTGCTGGACCCGGTGCTCAGCCTGCGTCGGAGGGTCCGCATCCCGGCGGGAGGCCGCGTCAGGCTCTCCTTCGCCACCGGCGTCGCCACGAGCCGCGCGGGAGCGATGGCCCTGGCCGACAAGTACGACGATTCCGCTTCGGCCGCCCGCACGTTCGCGCTCGCCACTACCCAGACGCAGATGCGGCTCCGCCACCTCGGCATCTCCACCGACGAGGCGCAGCTCTACGAGCAGCTCGCCTCGCACGTGCTATGGGTCGACGAATCGATGCGCGCGGCGCCCGGGTTCTTGGCGGAGAACACGCTCGGCCAGGCCGGGCTGTGGGGGCATGGGATCTCGGGCGATCTCCCGATTCTGGTCGTGCGCGTGGTGTCGGACGACGACCCGCCGCTCGTGCGGCAGGTCCTGCGCGCCCAGGAATACTGGCGGCTGAAGGGCCTGACCGCCGACTTCGTGATCCTGAACGAGCACCCGACGAGCTACTTGGACGAAATGCACAAGCAGCTTGAAGACCTCCTGGAGAGCGGCCCGTGGGCCGCGTGGAAGCACCGTCCGGGCGGCGTCTACCTGCTGCGCGGCGATGGAATGCCGAAGGCGGAGCTGGTTCTCCTGATGGCCGCGGCTCGCGCGGTGCTGAGCGGCGATCGCGGCGAGCTCGCCGATCAGCTGAACCAGCTCCAGGCGATGCCCCGCTGGCCGGCCCCGCTCGTGCCCAAGCCCCAGATCGAGGCTTCGGTCCGCGACACGGGCCCTGAGGTCGAAGCGCCCCCGCTCGTCCTCGACAACGGGATCGGAGGGTTCACGGCGGGAGGCCGCGAATATGCCGTCGTCCTGCGCGGCGATGAGGACACGCCGCTTCCCTGGGTGAACGTGATCGCCAACGAGCGGTTCGGGACCTTGGTCGGCGCGACGGGCGCCGCGTGGACGTGGGCCGAGAACAGCCGCGAGAACAGGCTCACCGCGTTCAACAACGATCCGGTGGACGAGTTTTCCGGCGAGGCGATCTTCCTCCGCGACGAGGATTCCGGGAACACGTGGGGTGCCACGCCCGGCCCCCTTCCCCGATCCGCGGACGGTGGACGCTGGGTCACGCTGCATGGAGCGGGCGTCTCGAGATTCGCGCACTGCGCCCACGGCGTCACCTGCCGGACGACGGTGTTCGTGCACCCCGACGAGCCCGTCAAGTTCACGCTCCTCTCGATCACGAACCACACGCACCGGGTCCGGCCCCTGAGCGTGTTCGGCTACAACGAGTGGGCGCTGTGTCCGCCGCGGGCCGGCGACCACCGGTTCGTCGTCACCGAGCAGGATCCGGAAAGCGGCGCCATTCTGGCGCGCAACAGCTACAACCAGGATTTCGCCGGAAGGGTCGCGTTCGCGCACTCCAGCGTGAAGCCCGCCTCCGCTACCGGAGACCGGCTGGAGTTTCTCGGACGGAACGGCTCTCTTCATTTCCCCGCGGCCCTCGGTCGCGAGTCGCTCGCGCAACGCTTCGGCGCGGGCCTCGACCCATGCGCCGCACTGCAGGTGCGCGTCAATCTCGCCCCCGGCGAGACGCGCGAGATCGTGCTCCTTCTCGGCCAGGGAGACGACCGAAGGCACGCCCTGGGCCTTGCGATCCGTTTCGGGAACTTCGTAGCTGCCCGGTCCGTGCTGGAGCAGGTGGATCGTCACTGGGACCAGCTCCTGGGCGCGGTGCGGGTCGAGACGCCGGACGATTCCTTCGATCTCCTGATGAACCGCTGGCTCCTCTATCAGAACGTGAGCGCGCGGCTGTGGGGCCGCACGGGATTCTTCCAGCCCGGCGGCGCGTTCGGATTCCGCGACCAGCTGCAGGACGTCATGTCGCTCGTGTTCGCGCGGCCGGATCTCTTTCGCGAGCATCTCCTGCGCGCCGCCTCGCGGCAATTCGTTGAAGGGGACGTTCAGCACTGGTGGCACGAGCACTCAGGCCGCGGCGTGCGCACGCGATGCTCGGACGATATGCTCTGGCTGCCCTTTGCCGTGGCCCATTACGTGAAATGCACCGGCGACCACGCGGTCCTCGACACACGTGTCCCGTTCCTCGACGCGCCGGTGCTTCAGCTCAACGAGCGCGAGGCCTACGCGCAGCCCGCTCCGGCGCGGCGCAAGGGGACACTGTACGAGCATTGCGTGCGCGCGATCGAGAAGGGCCTGACCATCGGCGCGCACGGCCTGCCCCTGATGGGCACCGGCGACTGGAACGACGGCATGGACCGCGTCGGGCATCTGGGCCGGGGCGAGAGCGTGTGGCTGGGCTGGTTCCTCTCCAAGGTCCTCCGCGATTTCGCGGCGGTCGCCGATTCGCGCGGCGACACCGAGCACGCGGTCCGCTGGCGGGCGGAGCAGGCGCGCCTGGGACCGACTCTCGAGCAGGCGTGGGACGGCGACTGGTATCTGCGCGCCTATTTCGACGACGGCACGCCGCTCGGGTCGGCGCAGCTTCAGGAGTGCCGAATCGACGCCGTGTCCCAGAGCTGGGCCGTGCTCTCAGGAACGGCCCCGACGCGCCGGGCCGAGCGCGCCATGGACGCGGTCCGCACGCAGCTGGTGCGGCGCGACGCGGGTTTGATCCAGCTGCTGGCGCCGCCGTTCGACCAGTCGACGCTGGACCCCGGCTACATCAAGGGCTACGTGCCGGGTATCCGGGAAAACGGAGGCCAGTACACCCACGCCGCACTATGGGTCGTGATGGCGGTCGCCCATCTCGGGAACGGCGACGAGGCGGTCGAGCTCTTCCATATGCTGAACCCGATCAATCACACGCGGACGCACGCCGACGTGGAGCGCTACAAGGTGGAGCCCTACGTGATCGCCGCGGACGTGTACACCCATCCGGCCCACATCGGCCGCGGCGGCTGGACCTGGTACACCGGCTCGGCCGGCTGGATGTACCGTCTGGGGCTCGAGTCGATCCTGGGGCTGAAGCGCCGTGGCCAGACCTTCGCGATCGAGCCCTGCATTCCGGCCGCCTGGGATCGCTTCGTGGTGCACTGGCAGCCGGGGCGGAGCTCATACGAGATCACGGTGGAAAATCCGGAGGGGAAGAACCGCGGCGTCGCGGAGGCCGAGCTGGATGGCGTCGAAGTCGACCCCGGCAAGGTTCCGCTGACCGACGACGGAGGGACGCACCGGCTGCACGTGGTGATGGGAGTGCCGGCGCGCGAAAGGATCCGATCGTAGTACGGGCCGGGGCTCTGGACGCGCGTGGGGGAAAACTCAAAGGTTGTACCAGCTGCGGTCGAACAGGACGATGACGCGCAGCCCCTCGTGGCGCACCATCCTCGATGAACCCGCTACTTCACCCTGAGCTGGGAAATCGGTCCCAGGATACCGAACGCTTGCAGCAGCCAGATGACCACGACGATCATGACCACGATATTCAGGAGACTCTTGATCTTCGCGTCCATGGGAATAAAGCGGTTGATGAGCCACAGCAGCACCCCCACGACGATCAAGACCAGCACGATATGGACCAGCGGCATGTCGACTCCTTTCGACCACGGGAACGAATCATTTCCAACAGTCGGGCTATTATGGCGGATCGCCTCTCGAGCGCTAAGTGGGGTGAACACCCCATGGTGCCCGACCGGCGCACGGCCTATGTTCTTGAGCGACGAAGCAGGCCGGAGCTAGACTCGGCGCGTTGCTCCTCCGAATCGAGGGAAGGAATGATCAAGCGAGCGGACCGGTTCCTTGTCGAGACCACCATGCCGCGCGAGCGCAATCCCCGCGCCGTGCCGCGCGAGCGCAATCCCCGCGCCGTGCCGAAGGCGCAGGTCCGCCTTCTTCAAGCGAACAAGTCGCTTCGCATGCGCACCGTGGATCTGGCCACCGCCAACAAGCAGTTGCTCCGTGAGGTTGCCCGGCGCAAGGCGGCGGCGAACGCCCTCAGGGATAGCGAGCAGTACCTCAAGGAGATGCTGCAGCGGTCCGATACCATGCAGGACCAGTTGCGCCATCTGTCGCACCAGCTTCTCGCGGCGCAGGAGGATGAGCGAAGGGAGATCAGCCGCGAGCTTCATGACGAGATCGCCCAGACCCTGACCGGAATCAACGCGCATCTAGCGGCGCTGAAAGCGGAGAACGCCGCCAACACCAAGGGGCTCAAACAAAAGATCACTCGAACCCAACGGCTCGTGCAGAAGTCGGTGAACATCGTGCATCGGTTCGCCAGGGAATTGCGCCCGACGATGCTGGACGACTTGGGACTGATCCCCACGCTCCATTCCTACATGAAGGACTTCACCAAACGAACGGGGATCCGCATCCGCTTCACAGCCTATGCCGCGGCGGAAGGGATGAACAGCACCAGGCGGACGATGCTCTATCGTGTCGCCGAATCAGCCCTCACCAACGTTGCCCAGCACGCGCAGGCCACCCTCGCGGAGGTGAGCATCCGGAAACTCCCGAACGCCGTACGGATGGAAATCAAGGACGACGGCAAGGGCTTCGACGTGGAGCGCGTATTGTTCTCCAAGCGCTACAAGCGGCTGGGCCTGCTCGGCATGCGCGAGCGTGTCGAGATGATCGGCGGCAGCCTCGCCGTCGATTCAGCCCCGGGCAAGGGCACGACCATCCGCGCTCAGATCCCCCTCAAGGGCAGCCTCAAGATTTAGGCCTCGCTCGCGGCTTCTGCCTGAGACAAACTCTCGCATGACCATGAAACCGATCACGGTTCTGCTGGCGGAAGATCACATGATTGTCCGTGAGGGGTTGAAGTCATTATTGCGGGCCGAGTCTGGAATCCAGGTCGTCGGCGAAGCGCAAACAGGGCGCCAGGCGGTGGACCTGGCCAGGAAACTTCGCCCCGCCGTGATCGTGATGGACATCGCGATGCCGCTGCTCAACGGGCTGGAAGCGACCAGGCAGATTCTCAAAGCGGCCCCCGCCACCAGGGTGATCATCCTTTCCGCGCACAGTGACGACGCATATGTCGAGGAGGCGATCGCGGCGGGTGTGGCAGGATACCTGATCAAGCAAAGCTCGCTTCAGATCCTGTCCAAGGCGATCCGGGAAGCTCACAAGGGAAACACGTTTTTCAGCCCCTCCGTGGCCAAGCGCATGCACGCCCGCGAGCTGAAGGCACATGATCGATCGGGACTGGCCAAGAAGGTCGCGCGCCTCAGCTCGCGCGAAGTCGAGGTACTCCAGCTGATCGCCGAGGGCCGGCCCAACAAACAGGTCGCGGCGGAGCTGGGCATCAGCATCAAGACGGTCGAGAAACACCGGCAGAATCTCATGAGCAAGCTGAACATCCACGACGTCGCCGGTCTCACCCGCTACGCCATCGCTGCAGGCGTCATCGAGAGCAGCGTCCAGATCACCATCGTGTAGCAGGGCCGCGCCCGCCGCCCCCGTACCGGTGGGGTGAACACCCCATATCGCCCCACTCGACTCGGCACCCATAGTGTCCGGAGACGTACACGAGAGACTCTTCTGAGGAGGGCCTTCCGCCCCGCGGACGGATCTCACTAACGGAGGCGCATATGAAACGTTTGATGGTGAGTTTGGCAATGGTCCTGGCGGTCGCGGTATCCATACCCGCGTTCGCCGAGGCAAGCACGTACTTCGGATTCCAGATCGGCGTCGGCAACGCGCCGCCGCCACCGCGGGTGGTGTTCGATGCGCCGCCCCGGATGGAGATGGAGCCCGGCTCCCGGGTAATGTATCTCAGCGAGGACCGTGGGTATGACATGTTCCGCTACGGTTCCTACTACTACGTCAGCAACGGCGGCTACTGGTACCGCTCCCGGAACTATCGCGGCCACTTCCGCGCCATCGACGCCAGGCAGGTGCCGCAGCAGGTGTACAACGTGCCGAGCCAGCGCTGGCATCACCGCCCGATGGACAACAATAGACGCATGAATCAGGGGCGCGGTCGTGGTCCGGGTCAGGACCAAGGACAGGGTCGCGATCGCGGGCGGGACCAGGGACAGGGGCAGGATCACTACAATCACTAGGTCGTGAATGGAGTGTTATACGCCGAAATCCCGCCGGTGCAACCGCGCCGGCGGGATTCGGTTTCTCTGCTTCGAGCGTGAAATGACTTGGCGGCGGACCCCTGAGGGACCCGCCGCCCTTTGTTCAATCGGGGATTAGCCGTTGGTCAACGTCAAGGTCAGAAGCGCCGTCTTGCCGAAGCCCTTGATCGTATAGCCCGTGGTCACGGCCGGGTTCGCGCCGAAAATGCCCTGCGCGGCCGGATCCGCAGCCCACGTGGCCGCATCGTTCGCACCCGTGAACGGGTTCTTGGGCCAGGCACCACTCGGGAAGTTCGCCAGCACCGCGGCGTTGTCCGCGGCCACCGGATACGTACCGGTGTTCTTCACCGCGAAATCTTCGATCGCGAGCTGGAAGCTGTGCATGTTCGCCTTCACGCTCGCTTCGCGAGCGCGGTCCTGCATCGCGATGAAGTTCGGAATGGCGATCGCCGCGAGAATCCCGATGATCACAACGACGATCATAAGCTCGATCAAGGTAAAACCCTTCGCGTTTCTCAACATGTGCTGGTCCTTTCGTTCCCGAGTCCAAGTGCGGCCTCGTGCCATTCGAGGGATTCCGTGGTGTAAGAAGAGCATCACGCATGCCACGCCGCTGGCCGGGCATAAACGACTCTCTTCCAATGGGTTCCCGCCTGTGACCGCGGGAGGAGGTCGGCGGAGGATTGCAGCGAAAAGTAGGCCGTTCGCGAATTGCATCGTGTAGGCTCTGACGTTGCGGACACTGGCGCGGGAAGGCGCATGAGTGCACTGATGGGAGGCGCTACCAATGAAATGCATGCGGGCGATTGGTGTTATCGGGTCAACGGCCCTATTTCTCCTCCTGGGAACCTCCCTGGCCGGCGCACAGCCGGATCAACAGGACAAGACTACGAAGCAGGATCAACAGGGAAAGCCCGACAAGCGGCACCAAAAGGGAAATCAGGACGGCGGGCAACAGCAGAAGCCGAACGACCAACAACGGCGCCAGCAACCGAACGACCAGCAGCAGCAACAGCAACAGCCGCGACAGGAGCGGGGGCGCCAACGGCAGCAGCAGGGGCAAGAGCAGCCACAGCCTCCCGTTCAGGACCGGCGCTCACCACGGGGGACCCCAGAGCGGTATCAAGGGCGGCAGCAGCCCCCCCAGCGTGACCAGTACAGGCGGCCTCCATCGCGCGTACAGCCGCAGCCGCGCATGCGGACCGAGCAGCGCGTACAGCCGCAGCCGCGCATGCGGACCGAGCAGCGGACCGTCAGGCCGTACTTCCAAGCACGCCCCCAGCAGCGAGCAGAGCTACGCGTCGCCTGGCAGCGGCATCGCGCGCGCAGTTGGCAATCCGAACATCGCACCTGGAGGCAGCGGGGCGGCTATGGCGGCTACCGCGTTCCCACGGTCCGGTTCCGGCGTTACTTCGGTCGGAGTCACCGGTTCCGGATCTATAACCTCCCGGTGGCAGTCCGTGGCGGATATCCACGATTTGAATGCGAGGGATATTGGTTCAGTCTCGTGGATCCGTGGCCGGAGTACTGGCCCGATGATTGGTACGAAAGAGACACCGTATATATCGAGTCCTACGAGGACGGCTATTACCTCGAAGATCTGAACCGCCCGGGAATTCGAATCGGGATCAACATCTCTTTGGACTAGCGGCCATACGGACGCACTACACTGAGGGCCCCGGCGAGACTCTTGCCGCCGGGGCCCTATCTCTACTCGTCGGCATCGCGGCGCGCCTCGCCGGCCTCCGGGCTAGCCTCACGGTGAACCTCTTCATCGCAGCAGCCCCATGCCGGTTTCCTCTAGAATGATTCCACGCACTTCGGGCGGTGTCCGGCCGGCGGGTTCAGCGATGGAAGCCGTACCGCTTGGCATTCAGGCCTCTCACGAAATGGAGCCGAGATGAAGCTCATGACAATCCTTCTGGTCCTCCTCGTAGTCGTCGGCGCAGGGGTCCTGGCCGTGGTCTACTCGGGCGTCTATGACGTGGGCACCGGAAACCACGACAATGGCTTGATGAACTGGGTCCTGGATACCTCCATGACCCACTCCGTCCAGCGTCACGCGCGAGGAATCTCGGCCCCGCCTCTTTCGGACCCTGCCATGATCCAACTAGGCGCCGCCCATTACCACGAGATGTGCGCCGGGTGCCATGGCGCTCCCGGGGTCGCGCACGCCGAGATCGCCGAGGGGCTCTGGCCCGAGGCTCCGGACCTTGCCAAGACCGCGGGCGATTGGACCCCGGCGCAGCTCTACTGGATCATCAAGAACGGGCTCAAGTTCACGAGCATGCCCGCGTGGGGCCCTTCGCACTCCGAAAAGGAACTCTGGGCGATGACCGCTTTCGTGCAGAAACTTCCGAGCCTTTCGCCGGCGGAATACAAAGCGATGCAGGACAAGGCGGCGCAAGCCGGGGGAATAAACATGCGCGATTGAGGAGAGCGCCTACCTCAGATTCTTCCACAAGAAGGTAAACGCCAGGCTCTGCATGAAGGCCTGCTCCTCGTTCGTGGCGGAGCCCGCGTGCCCTCCCTCGACGTTTTCATAGAAGAGCACGCGGTCCCCTTGCGCCAGCATCTTCGCGGCCATCTTGCGCGCATGACCGGGATGGACCCTGTCGTCGCGGGTCGACGTCGTGAACAGGATCGGAGGATACTTCACTCCCTTCCTGAGGTTCTGGTAGGGGGAGAAGGCTCGGATGAATCTCCACTCCTTGGGATCGTCCGGATTCCCATACTCGGCCATCCAGGAAGCGCCGGCGAGAAGCTTGTGATACCGGCGCATGTCCAGGAGCGGAGCCTCGCACACGATCGCGCCCCACAGATCGGGCCGCATCGTCAGCATGTTTCCCACGAGCAGCCCTCCGTTGGATCCCCCGATCGCGCCGAGACGGCGTGGGCTCGTGACCTTGCGGCGGACCAAGTCCTCGGCGACGGCGATGAAGTCCTCGTAGGCATGATGCCGATTCGCCTTCACCGCAGCCTCGTGCCAGGCCGGGCCGAATTCTCCGCCGCCCCGGATGTTCGCGGTGACGAGCGTCCCGCCTTTCGCGAGCCAGCCCTGGCCGATGGTGCCGCTATAGAACGGAAGGAAAGGAATTTCGAACCCACCGTACCCGGTCAACAGCGTCGGCGCCGCGCCGTCCATAGGTATTCCGCGACGCGATATTTGGAAGTAGGGGATGTGTGTCCCGTCCTTTGAAACGGCCTCGTGCTGACTGATCTCGAGCCCGGTCGTATCGAAAAACGAAGGCGAGTTCTTCAGAAGCTCCGGCGGCCCTTTGGCGACCGTTCCGAAGTAGAGGCTGGTCGGTGTCAGGAAATTCGTCGTCGTCAGGAAGTAATCGTTGGATTGGAGCGGGGCGACCGCGCCGGCTCCGCTCGTCCCGAATTCCGGCACTCCGGGGAGCGGGTCGCTCGTCCATCGGCCGCCGTCCCGGCGCACGACGAAGATCTTGCTCTTCACGTTGTCGAGCGTGTTGAGCAGGATCGCGTCCCGAGTGGTCGAATAGGCGTTCAGCGAGCGTCGCGGCGAGGGCTCGAACAGAACGTCGAAGTCACGCTTCCCCGCCAGAAACTCGTCGACCGGGATCGCGAGAAGCGCGCCGGCGGGCCACGTTTCCGACCCGATGGTCCACGGATCGCGAAGGCGCAGAAGCAGCCATTCGCGGAAGAAATCGACCGCGGCCGATGGGGGCTTCTCCAGACGAACCCACTTTTCTCCCCTTTTCAGCGACGCTTCGGTTTCATAGAAGGTTACGTCCCGCGATATGACGTCGCGCTCATATCCGGGTGAGAACGAATGGTCGGCAAACACGTCCACGTCGGCAGATTCTCCCTGGTAAACCGTCGTGGCCGCGGCGAGCGGCGTGCCACGCTTCCACTCCTTCACGATCCGCGGATAGCCGGAACTCGTCAGCGACCCCGCGCCGAAGTCGGTCCCGACGTAGAGGGTGTCGCGGGTGCGCCACGCCACGGTGCTCTTCGCCTCCGGGAGCAAGAAGCCTCCCGAGACGAAGGACCTCGACACGAGGTCGAACTCTCGCGTTTCCTGAGCGTCGGAGCCGCCCTTCGAGATCAGCACCAGGCAGCGCGTGTAATCGAACGGCAGCGGGGTAGCGCCTTGCCAGGTCCACTGCACGCCCTCCACCCTGGAAAGAGAGTCCAGGTCTAGAACCGTCTCCCACGCGGGATGCTCGGCCCGGTACTCGGCCATTGTAGTGCGCCGCCACACGCCTCGCGGGTGCTCCCGGTCGCGCCAGAAGTTGTAGTACGCATCGCCGATTTTCGAGAGAAACGGGATGCGCGCATCCGAGTCTAGGACCTGCCTGAAACCGGCCTCCATCGCCTTGAACGAGTCGCTTGCGGCGAGTGCGCGTTTGCTCTCGGCGTTCCGCTTCTCGACCCAGGCGAGAGCGCGTTTCCCGGTGACGTCCTCCAGCCAGAGGTATGGATCCGCCGAGGATTGCGCGGCCTTTGGCGCCGCCGCGGTATGAGGCGCCGCCTTCTGCACCGCGGGGAGAGTGCGCGGGAGCGCGCAGAGTAGGATCGCCAGCACGGCGGCGACCCGATAGGCGGTCGTTCTCATGCGGACCCGATCTCGTACGCCGTCTCGCCGTGTAGCGACGAGTCGAGCCCCTGCTCCTCCACGCCTTCCCCAACCTTGACCGGAGTCACGCGGTCGATGAGCCACAGCATGCCGAGCGTGAACGCGAATGCCCACACCGAGGAGAAGAGCACCGCCGCGCACTGCTTGAGGAAGAACACGGGGTTCCCCGCGAGCAACCCATCCGCGCCGTTGGGATTGAAGGCACGGGTTGCGAACACGCCCAGCATGATGATCCCGATGAAACCGCCCACCCCATGCACGCCCCAGACATCGAGCGCGTCGTCCCAGTGGAGCCGATTCTTGAGCGCCACGGCGTAGAAGCAAACCACGCCCGAAACCGTGCCGATGATGGCGGCGCTGGCCGGAGAGACATATCCGGCCGCAGGGGTGATGGTCGCCAACCCGGCCACGGAGCCGGTCAAGAGACCCAGGAACTTGGGCTTGCGGGTGGTGAGCCATTCGACGAAGAACCAGGCCGCGCCAGCGAACGAGGCTGCGAGGTCGGTGTTGAGGAACGCGGTCGCCGTGGTGGCGTCCACGCGGAACTCGCTCCCGGCGTTGAATCCGTACCAGCCGAACCACAAGAGGCCCGTGCCGAGGGCGACCAGCGGAATGCTATGCGGCCCCGGGTCCTTCACGCGCCGTCCTCCGACGTAGAGCACCGAGGCCAGCGCGGCGATGCCGGCGATGTTGTGCACCACGATGCCGCCCGCGAAGTCCAGCACGCCCCACTTCGCGAGGAGCCCGTTGCCCCATACCATGTGGACGAACGGGAAATACACGAACAGCAACCAGAGGTTCAGGAAGATGAAATAGGCCTTGAAGGTCACACGGTTGGCGAACGCGCCGGTGATCAGCGCCGGGGTGATGATCGCGAACATCATCTGATAGGCGATGAAGACGATGAGTGGAATCGTGTTGTTGGGCGACGGGGTGTGGAGCGTGACATGACGCAAGAATGCATAGTGCAGGTCCCCGATCACGCCCCCTTCGCCACCCGAGAAGCACAGCGAGTAGCCGCAGACGAACCACAGCACCGTGGTCCAGCACAGCGAGACGAAGCTCTGAATCATGATGGCGAGCACGTTCTTCCGTCCCACCAATCCGCCGTAGAAGAAGGCCAGCCCAGGGGTCATCAGCATGACCAAGCTGCCGCAGAGGATCATGAAGCCGGTGTTGCCGGTATCGAGATGGAGCATCGGACTTCTCCGCGTTGCGGGGGGCGAGCCTCACGCCGCCGGCCACTATATAGAGAGAGCGCGCGAAACGGAATCCCACATTACAGGCGTGCAGGCCCGCCCGCAGACGCTCGGCGTCCTGGATTTCCGAGATGAACTGCCGCAAAATCGCGCGATGCACCCGTCGGAGCCTCTCATCCACTGGCCGCAGCCGATCCTAGAGTTCCTGGGATTCGTCGCGGCATTTCTCGCGGCCGGGGCCATCGGATTCCGATTCTTCGTGACGATGCGCCTCGAACAGGGGGCTCAATTGACGACCATCTCCTGGAAGCAGTTGCTCGGCATCCCGCTCAACGTGCTCCTGTTCCTCTTGCTGATGGTCATGGGCTGGGGGAGCTGGTCGGGGTTCTTCGCCCATCCGGTTCGGATCGGCGTCGTGTTGATCCATCTCGCGATGATCCCCGTGATGACGTTTTGCACGGCCGGTCGGAGCCGCGGCGTGCGGCATGCGCCGGATTGGAGGCCCTTCTTCCCGCTACTGGTGTTTCATTCGCTCTTCACGGCTTGGGTCATGCCCACCATGGACGCGCGCGACATTCTCGTGCTCCCGGGAGGGGACGTCCTGCGCTGGTCGGGCCTGGCGCTCCTTGCGGCGGGCGCTACGCTCCGGGTGCTGCCCATGATTCAGCTCGGGAGCCGATTCGCATCCGTGGTGGCCATTCAGGAAGGACACACGCTCAGAACGGACGGCCTGTATGCGCGCGCGCGGCATCCCTCCTACGTGGGCATTCTCCTCATGGATTTGGGCTTCGCCGGCGTCTTCCGAAGCCCCATCGCGCTTCTTCTGATGCCGCTCGTATTCTGGATGTTCAAGCGTCGGATGGACGTGGAAGAGGATTTCTTGATCGGGGAGTTCGGCGAGGAATATCTCGAATACATGAAGCGCTCGGCACGCCTTCTCCCGGGCGTGTATTGAGTCGATACGCCTGAGGGCCCCTCAGATGGCGTCGAGCCTTACCTTCCGCACCAATGCCGGATAGCGGGGATCCTGGCGGATCGGATCGAGACGCGGATGGACGCGCAGGTGAACGAGCCCGGTGGCGCGTTCCTCGAACGCGACGTCGAGCCAGCGAAATGCCTCGTCCACATCACCGAGGCTCGCGCGCAGCGCGGCGATGCCCCAGGCCGAAACGACGCGATTGGAGCGGGCCTCGGTCAGCTCATGCAGGATTCTCCTCGCGGCGGCCTCGTTTCCGCTGCTCGCCTCGAGATGCCCCAGGCCGAACGACGGTCCCGCCACACCACCGCTCAGTCGCCGGCCCTCTTCGTACTCGCGGCGGGCCTCCTCGAACCGACCCAGGGCTTCGAGTGAGCGCGCGAGATCCGTGTGGGCGCCGTCGAAGCGTGGATCGAGATCAATGGCCTTTCGGTAGTAGACGAGTGAGCGCTCGTATTCGCGGGCGTAGTAGTAAGCGTCGCCGACGCTCGTGTGGATCATCATCGACAGCGGGTCGAGGCTGAGCGCCTTCAGCATCGACTCCTGTGCTTCTCGGTGACGTTCGAAGTAGTAATAGAGGCTTCCGAGGTTCGTGTGCGCACTCGTCAATCCTGGATTCAGCTCGATCGCGCGCTGCAAGTACCGGACCGCGCCGGGGAGATCCATCTCGTGCGCCTGCACGGATCCCAGGGCCGCGTAGGCCTCGGCGAGAGAATCGTCCAGTTCCAGCGCCCTCTTCGCGGCCTCGCGGGCCTGCGCGTTTGCCTTCGCGGGGGGAGCCATGCCTCGACCAGCACGGACGATGTGGCAGTACGCGATCCCTGCCCATACGGGGGCGTACGTCGGATCGAGCGCGCGCGCGCGCTCGTAGTGCCTCAGGGCCAACTCGATCGCCTGCGGGGAACCGGCGGCGGCCGTGTGGCGGCCCTTCAGATACTCGACGTGCGCCTCGGGGTTCACGGGGCGGCGCTTCGCGAGCTGCGTCGCCTCGCGCGGCGTCACCTGCACCGCGATCTCCTTCGCCACGGCTTCCGCCACCCTGCTCTGCATGTCGAGCACGTCCTCAATTTCGCCGTCGTAGCGGTCGGCCCACAGTGTCTCGTCCGCCCTTGCCGAGACGAGCCGCACCGAGACGCGAACGCGCTTGCCGACTAAGAGCGCCGATCCTTCGAGGACGGCGTCCACGCTCAATTCGCGCGCGATCTCGGGAAGGGCCTTCTGAACCCCCTTGTACTTCATGGCCGATGTGCGCGAGATCACCCGCAGCGCCTTCAGGCGCGCCAGCTCCGAGATCAGCGCCTCGGTCATCCCGTCGGCGAAGTACTCCTGTGCCGGGTCGCGTGAGACATTCTCGAGCGGAAGCACCGCCAGCGAACGGATGATGTCCCGCGCGGGCTCAGTCCCGGCGCCGCGCAGCGCCGGCTCGCGGATGCCACGCAGCGTCCGGCTCACGGCCGCCGCGGATGCGGGGCGCGATTCCGGATCCTTGCTCAAGCAAGAGTCGATCAGGCGGTCCAGGTCGAGAGGGATATCCGGCCGAAGGGAGCGCGCGGGTCGCGTCGCCCCGTGCAGGATCTCGAACATCAGGGCCTCAGGCCGGTCCTTGTCGAACGGCCCGTGGCCGGTCGCCATCTCGTAGAGGATGGCGCCGAGCGCGTAGACGTCGGTGCGGAAATCTCCTGCGTCGCCGCGCAACTGCTCCGGCGCCATGTAGGGTAGCGAGCCGAATACCGCGCCTGCCCGCGTCAGCTCGGTCGCGGTCTGCGATGCGTGCAGCAGGCCGGCCAGACCGAAATCCAAGATCTTCGGCGTCCCGGCTGCTGTTAGAACGACGTTTCCGGGCTTCAGGTCACGATGCAGGAAGCCCAGGCGGTGCGCAGCCTCGAGCGCGTCCCCCATCTCCGCGCCTAGCCGGATCAGATCGTCCAGTCCGAGCGGTCCGTTCAGCAATCGCGATTGGAGCGTGCCGCCGGGGACGTGCTCCATGACGAGGAAATCCACGCCTTCCTGTGTGTCGAAGTCGAAGATGGTCGCCACACCAGGGTGTGACAGGCGGGACAAGACGTGCGCCTCGCGGCGGAATCGCTCTCGGGCCGTCGGGTCCGCGAGTGAGCCGCGCAAGAGCACCTTGACCGCGACGTCGCGGTCGAGGTGGAGATCGTGGGCACGGTACACTTCGCCCATGCCGCCGGCCCCGAGAGGCTCGAGAATACGATAGTGGGAAAGCTGTTGGCCAATCATCGTGGGGCCCCGTGACGCGGGTAGCGAAAGCGTAACACAGGGCGCTTGGGCCGGGTGACGAAACGCGAAGGCCCCGGCTACTCCGGCAGCCGGGGCCCCTAACACCTTCTCTTCAGTGGGGAGCTACCTTGCGATCACAATCTTCCTGACCTGCGTCTTGCCCCCGGATTCCAGCCGCGCGAAGTAGGTTCCTGACGCGACCTCGCGGCGTCCCTCGTCGCGACC
>JBGPHU010000041.1:0-19112 GCA_041484545.1 Candidatus Eiseniibacteriota bacterium
CAGCTCATCCACTGCTTCCCTGCCCCGAGCGGTCCCCCGAGTCCGACCCTGAAGATCGGAAGGAGCTTCGCGAGGATGCCTCCGGTGGGATCCAACACCACCCCGAAGCGCGTCACCGCCACCCGCACACCCACGTCGCGCGCCGACAGAGCCGCTTCTTCCCAGGCGCGGCACAGCCCGGCTAGAAAACCCGCGCCCGGCGGGCTCTCCTCGGTGAGGACCTCTTCGCCGCGATCGCCGTAGATCCCGACCGCCGAGCCGCTCACGAGCGCGCGCGGCGCTGGCTTCCGCTCCCCCATGCGCCCCACGAGAAACCGCGTGGCCGCCACGCGGCTCTCGATCAGGCGGCGCTTTCGCTCAGGCGTCCACCTCCCGCCCGCGAGATTTTCTCCCGCCAGGTTCACGACCGCGTCCACTCCGGTGAGCGCGTTCCCGTCGAACTCTCCGCGCTCGGGATCCCAGTGATACACCGGTGGGACGCCGCCGGGCGCCGAGGGGCGCCGGCTCAGGAGGGAGACCTGGTGCCCGTGGTGGAGCAGACGGCGCGTCAGGGCGGATCCGAGGAAGCCCGTGCCGCCCGCGATCAGGACGTTCACGAGGGCTTCCTCGGGCGCGATGCCGTCACGCCGCCGCGGTGGTCTGGGGTATCGCGGCGGCGTCGAGCGCTGCGCCTGAGCCTGAGCCTGGGCCGGACGGCCCGGAGGAGCCACCCGGCGCGCTCGGTGGAGATGCCCCGTGGATCTCCTGCAAGGACGACACCGTGACGGCGTGCTTCCGGAGCGCGCGGATCGCCTGGACTGTCGCGGCCGCCGCGGTCAATGTCGTGACGCAGAGGACCCCATGGAGCGTCGCGTTCGTCCGGATCGGCCCGTCGTCGTAGAAGGACTCGCGGCCGAGCGGCGTGTTGATGATGAGGTGGATCCCGCCGCTCTTGATCCGATCCACGACGTTCGGCCTGCCCTCGTTCACCTTGAACACGCGCTCCGCCGGCACGCCCTGCGCTTCCAGGAACTCGGCGGTGCCTCGGGTGGCGATGATCTGGAAGCCCGTCTCGTGGAGCGCGCGGGCGTGCGGGAGGACGCCCCCTTTGTCGTGGTCGTTCACGCTGATGAATACGGTGCCTTCGGTCGGGATCGTGTTCCCCGCCGCGGCCTGGGCCTTGGCGAAGGCGATGCCGAAGTCCTCGGAGATCCCCATCACCTCGCCCGTGGATTTCATCTCGGGGCCGAGGAGGATGTCGCTTCCCGGGAATTTCATGAACGGGAAGACGGGAGTCTTGATGAAGAACCGGCTCACCGTGAGATCCGAAACCACGCCCTGCTCCAGGAGCGTGCGGCCCGCCATGATCCGCGCCGCGACCTTGGCCAGGGGCACGCCGGTCGCCTTGCTCACGAACGGCACCGTGCGCGAGGCCCGCGGATTCACCTCGAGCACGTACACGGTCTCGTTCTGGATGGCGAACTGGACGTTCATGAGGCCGCGCACGCCCAGCGCCAGGCCCAGGCGGCGGGTCATGTCCCGGATCCTGCCCAGGTGCCGCTCCGCGATCTTGTAGGGCGGGAGCACGGCGGAGGAATCCCCGCTGTGGATCCCGGCCTCCTCGATGTGCTCCATGATGCCGCCGATCACGACGCGCGCGCCGTCTCCGACGGCGTCCACGTCGACCTCGAACGCGTCTTCGAGGAACCGGTCGATCAAGACCGGATGCTCGGGCGAGGCGCTCACGGCTTCGCGAACGTAGCCCTCGAGGCGCGCCTCGTCGTAGACGATCGCCATCGCGCGTCCGCCGAGAACGTAGGAGGGGCGCACGAGCACGGGATAGCCGATGCGCGCGGCGACGGCCTTCGCCTCCGTGAGCGAGACGGCCGTGCCGCTCGAAGGCTGCGGGATGTCGAGGCTCACGAGAAGGGCGCTGAACCGCCGCCGGTCCTCGGCAAGGTCGATCGCGTCCGGGCTTGTGCCCAGGATGCGCACGCCGGCCCGATGGAGCGGCAGCGCCAGCTTGAGCGGGGTCTGTCCGCCGAACTGGATCACGACCCCTTCGGGGCGCTCCAGCTCGACTATGTTCATGACGTCCTCGAACGTGAGCGGCTCGAAGTAGAGCCGGTCCGAGGTGTCGTAATCGGTCGAGACGGTCTCGGGATTGCAGTTCACCATGATCGTCTCGTAGCCGGCCTCCTGAAACGCGAACGATCCGTGGCAGCAGCAATAGTCGAACTCGATCCCCTGGCCGATCCGGTTGGGCCCCGAGCCCAGGATCATCACCTTGCGCCGCGCGGTGGGCTCCGCTTCGCACTCCTGCTCGTAGGTCGAGTAGAGGTAGGGCGTGTGCGATTCGAATTCCCCGGCGCAGGTATCCACGCGTTTGTACACGGGCAGGATGCCCGCGGCCGCGCGCCGGGAGCGGATCGCGGCCTCGCCCACGCCCGTCAACTGGCCCAGCCGTGAATCGGAGAACCCCATCCGCTTCGCCTCGCGCAGGGTTTCATCTTCGATGCCCGGACCGATCGAGCGCTCCAGCTCCACGATCTGTCTGATTTGATCCAGGAACCACGGATCGATGCCCGTCATCTGGTGGACCTTGGCTTCGGTCCATCCCAGGTCCAGCGCGCGCTTCACGTAGAAGATGCGGTCCGGATCGGGCGTCAGGAGCTTTTCGTGGATGCGCTCGTCGTCGAGGTCCTCGCGCGAGAATCCGCTGGCGCCGATCTCGAGGCCGCGAAGCCCCTTCTGCAGCGCCTCCTTGAACGTCCGTCCGATGGCCATCACCTCGCCGACCGACTTCATCTGCGTGCCCAGGCTGCGATTCGCGGCGGGGAATTTCTCGAACGCCCATCGCGGGATCTTCACCACGACGTAATCGATGGCGGGCTCGAACGAGGCAGGCGTCACGCGGGTGATATCGTTCTGGATCTCGTCCAGGCTGTAGCCGATGGCGAGGAGCGCCGCGATCTTCGCGATCGGGAATCCGGTCGCCTTGCTCGCGAGCGCCGAGGAGCGCGAGACGCGCGGGTTCATCTCGATCACGACCATGCGCCCGGTCTTCGGATCGACCGCGAACTGGATGTTGGAGCCGCCGGTCTCCACGCCGACCTCGCGGATGACCCGCCGCGCCGCGTTCCGCATCGCCTGGTACTCGCGATCGGTCAGGGTCTGGGCCGGCGCCACCGTCACCGAATCGCCGGTGTGGATTCCCATGGGATCGAAGTTCTCGATCGAGCAGATCACGACGAAGTTGTCCGCGTGGTCGCGCATCACTTCCAGCTCGTATTCCTTCCACCCGAGCACCGATTCCTCGACCAGGATTTCGTGGACCGGCGAGAGGTCCAGGCCGCGCGCCACGATCTCCTCGAAATCGTCCCGGTTGTATGCGATGCCCCCGCCGCTGCCACCCAGCGTGAACGAGGGCCGGATCACGGCCGGCAGGCCGGTCTGGTCGAGCACCCGCAAGGCTTCGTCCAGCGTTCTCGCAAACCCGCTGTGCGGAACGTCCAAGCCGATTCGG
The DNA here is from genome assembly GCA_041484545.1 of Candidatus Eiseniibacteriota bacterium. Classification (GTDB taxonomy): domain Bacteria; phylum Eisenbacteria; class RBG-16-71-46; order SZUA-252; family SZUA-252; genus WS-7. Next base: position 3,506 of record JBGPHU010000041.1, read on the forward strand.
CTCATGGCCTCCTTGAAGAGTCGGCGGTCCTCTCCGACCTCGACCGCCCTCCGGCTCGCGCCGATGAGTCGGATGCCGAGGCGGTCCAGAACGCCGCGCCGCGAGAGGTCCACGGCCAAGTTCAGCGCGGTCTGTCCGCCCACCGTGGGGAGCACCGCGTCGGGGCGCTCGCGAATCAGGATCTTCTCCACGATATCCGGCGTGAGCGGCTCGACGTACGTGCGGTCGGCGTATTCGGGGTCGGTCATGATGGTCGCGGGGTTGGAGTTCACGAGCGAGACGCGGATCCCCTCGCGGCGGAGGACCTTGATCGCCTGCGTGCCGGAATAGTCGAACTCGCAGGCCTGGCCGATCACGATCGGCCCCGATCCGATGACGAGCACCGAACGGATCGAGGGATCTTTCGGCATTCGCTAGGTCCCGGCCGGCGCTTCCGCCGGGCGCCTCGCCGGGCGCGGGGCTGGGTCCGCGTCCGCCTGCATTAGATTCAGAAACTCGGCGAAGAGATAGTGGCTATCGTGGGGACCGGGGCTCGCTTCCGGATGGTACTGAACGGAGAACGAGGGCAGGTCGCGGTGGCGAAATCCCTCCACCGTGCCGTCGTTCAGGTTGCGATGCGTGAGTTGAAACCGCGGATCGTCGAACAGGGACGGGTCGACGGCGAAGCCGTGGTTCTGCGACGTGATCGCGACCTGCCCCGTGTCGAGGCTCTTGACCGGATGGTTCGCTCCGCGGTGTCCGAACTTGAGCTTGAAGGTCTTCCCGCCGCAGGCGAGTCCCATGATCTGGTGTCCCAGGCAGATCCCGAAGGTCGGCCGTGCCCGCATCAGCTCCCGCGCGGCCTCGATGGCGTAGCCGCAGGGCTCCGGATCTCCGGGACCGTTCGACAGGAACACGCCGTCCGGAGCCAGGCGCAGCGTCTCCGCGGCGGAGGTGGTCGCGGGCACCACCGTGACGTCGCAGCCCGAGGCCGCGAGCATCCTCAAGATGTTCTGCTTCATCCCGAAATCGTAGGCGACCACGTGGAAGGGGCCCGACCGAGAGGTGAGTCCGTCCGTGGCAGGCCTCGCGGTCGCCTCGAATCGGTAAGGCTCGGCACACGTCACCTCTCTCGCCAGGTCCAGCCCGACCATGCTGCGCGACGCGCGCGCGCGGTCCACGAGGGTGTCCCCATCGTCCACGAGCGCCGAGATCACTCCGCGCTTCGCGCCGTGGATGCGCAGGTGCCGGGTCAGCGCCCTCGTGTCGATGTCGCTGATGCCCACCACCGAGGCTTCGTCCAGGTAGCGGTTCAAATCGCCTCCCGCGCGCCATGACGAGGCCACCGTGGAGAGCTCACGCACGACGAAGCCCGAGATCTGGGGCCGCCTCGACTCCACGTCCTCCGGATTCACCCCGTAGTTCCCGATGTGGGGGTAGGTCATCGTGACGATCTGGCCCGCGTAGGAGGGATCGGTGAGGACTTCCTGGTAGCCGCAGAGGCCGGTGTTGAAGACGACTTCCCCTTCGGTCTCGCCGAGCTTTCCAAACGAAAAGCCCCGAAACAAGGTGCCGTCTTCCAGGGCCAGGACGGCCCTCGGTCTCCGTTGAGGGATCGGAGCGGCGACGCTGGGGCTCACGAGAGCCGAACCTAACACATCGGAGGTCCTGGCCTCCACTCCGGTATCATCGGCGGGGCCCGCCGCGCGGTCCTCTGGGAGGCGGTGAAGCTTTTTGCTCTACCGGGTGAAGCTGGGCGCCACGGCCTGACGGGGCTCTTGCCGCGGGTCGAACTCGTCCACCTGGATCGCGTCGTCGCGCGCTTTCTCCGCGTCGCGGATGCGCTTCAGGGCGGCGGCGTCGATCACGCCGGCGCTGACGGCGCGCTCCAGCAACGTGTCCTCGGGCTCCCGCGCGAGCTTCCCGGCGCGCATCGCCGTCTTGACCGCCTGCGTCGCGGGCGCCGCGGCCATCACCTTGTCGAGCGCTGCCTCGAGGCGTCCGAGCCCGGGATCGTCCGGGGGCGGGACGTAGATGTCGCGCGTCAGGCGCAAGCGTTCCTCGCGGTCGTCCAGGAGCGCCCGGGCCACCTTCGCGCCGAGCGCGTCGCTGGGAAGCGCCGCGCGCGGTCCGAGCGGGAAGATCACGGCGCCCAGCAGTGCCGCGGTTCCCCGATCGGGCAGGTTCTCGATCACGCCGACGAGCGCCGTCTCGATTTCGTGGAGCGACTTCTCGCATCCCCACTTCAAGAACGGCAGATCGGCATCCGGCTTCCCGTCGTCCCAAAACTTCTTCACCGTCGCGGAGCCCATGTAGAGCCAGGCCAGGGCGTCCGCGAGCCGGCCGCTGATCTTCTCCCGGCGCTTGAGCTGCCCGCCCAGCGTCGCCATGGCCGCGTCCGAAACCAACGCGAACGCGGCGCTCAGGCCGCTGAAACGCGCGAGATAGTGTCTCGCCGCGCCCGGTACGCCCCGCGGCCGCGCGAGACGGGAGCCCGTGAGCGCGTGCCCGAAGCTCCGCGCCGCGTTTCCCGCGATGAAGCCCATGTGCCCGAAGAACGCGCGGTCGAACTTCACCAGATCCTTGGCCGCCACGGCTTCCATCTCGCTCCGGACGTAGGGATGGCAGCGGATCGCGCCCTGCCCGAAGATGATCAGCGTGCGCGTGAGGATGTTGGCGCCCTCGACCGTGATCCCGATCGGAACCGCGGTGTAGGCGTGCGCGAGCACGTTCCGAGGCCCCTTCGAGATCGCAGCACCCGCCTGGATGTCCATCGCCGCGTTCACGACCGTGCGCATGCCCTCGGTCATGTAAGCCTTCATGATCGCCGAGACGACCGCGGGCTTCTCGCCGGCGTCCACGGCGCCCGCCGTCAGCACGCGCGCGCCGGACATGACGTAGGTCATCCCGCCGATCCGTGCGAGCGGCTCCTCGATCCCCTCGAAGCGCCCGATCGGCAGGTCGAACTGCTCGCGCACCGTGGCGTAGGCCCCCATGGCCCGCGCGCAGAGCTGGGAGGCTCCGGTGGCGAGGCCCGGGAGGGAAATGCCGCGGCCCGCGGCCAGATTCGCCATGAGCATCTGCCAGCCCTGTCCTGCGCGCGCCTTCCCTCCGATGATGGCGTCGAGCGGGACGAAGACGTCGCGCCCGTAGGTCGGCCCGTTCAGGAACGGCACGCCCAGAGGATCGTGCCGCTTCCCGATCTCGACGCCGGGCAAGTCCGGAGGAACGAGCGCGAGCGTGATGCCCAGGTCTTCCTTGTCGCCCAGGAGGTGATCCGGATCGTAGAGGCGAAACGCCAACCCGATCAGAGTCGTTACCGGTCCGAGCGTGATGTACCGCTTCCGCCAGTTGAGCCGCATGCCCAGCGCGTCCCTGCCCCGGTACTGGCCTCGGCACACCACGCCGCGGCTCCGGGTCGAGGCGGCGTCGCTTCCCGCTTCTGGACCCGTGAGGGCGAAGCAAGGAATCTCCTCGGCGGTCGCGAGCCGCGGCAGGAAGTGGCGCTTCTGCTCGTCGGTCCCGTAGTGGAGGAGAAGCTCGGCGGGGCCGAGCGAGTTCGGCACCATCACCGTCACGGCGGCGGCCACGCTCCGGCTCGAGATCTTGGTCACCACGGCGGAATTCGCGATCGCCGAGAACCCGAGCCCGCCGTATTCCTCGGGAATGATCATCCCGAAGAATTTCTTCTCCTTGAGGAAACGCCAGACCTCGGGCGAAAGGTCTTGGTCCCGCTCCACCTTCCACTCCTCGACCATGCCGCACAGCTCCTCGACGGGGCCATCGAGGAAGGCGCGCTCGCGCGCGCTCAGGGGCTTGCGCTGGAAGTCGAGGAGCTTCTTCCAGTCGGGCTTCCCGGAGAAGAGATCGCCGTCCCACCAGACCGTGCCCGCCTCCAGCGCGATCCGCTCGGTGTCGCCCATGCGCGGGAGCGCCCGGGCCATCGCTTTCATGATGGATGGCGTGATGGTGCGCCGGCGGACAGCCGGAATCAGCAGCACGGCGGCCGCGACGAGCGCGAGCGCCAGGACGACGGAGACGACGGTCATTTTGGGAACTCCTCCTCAGGTCGGGGTCGGGGCCAGAGCCAACCTAGACCCTTCAACCGACCACGACAAGGATACCGAAGTAGGTCAGGGTCTGCGACCGCGGATCAGGACCGCGATGCCGCCCAGGCGCTCCTCGAGGGAGATATCGGCAAACCCGGCCTCGTTCATCAGCCCCGCGAGAGCGCGCTGGCCCGGGTAGGCCCTGAGGGATTCCACGATGTGCGCGTAGGTGCCGGGGCGTCCGTGGAGCGCGAGTCCCCAGAAGGCGCCTGCCGCGAGGAGATAGCCGAGGGCGAGTGAGCGGTAGGCGCGTGACGCGGGGAGTCCGAAATCGAGACTCAGGAAACGCCCGCCCGGACGCAGCAGGCGGAAGACGCCGCTCAGGAAGGCGCTCAGATCGGGCGGGTAACGAAGGCCGTAGCCGATGGTGATCGCGTCGAAGGACCGTTCGGCGAAGGGAAGCCGGCTCAGGTCGCCGCGCAGGAATCGGATGCCCTCGGACCCGGCGCACTTGTGGCGGGCGAAGGCGAGCATCTCGGCGCTCCGGTCCAGGCCGACGATGGCGCCGCGGTGCCCCGCCCGGCGCATGAGGAGCGGAAGCGCCGCGGTTCCGGTCGCCAAGTCGAGGATTCGCGCGCGCGGATCTGCGCCGCGCGCCTCCTTCGCCAGCCGCTCCTTCCAGCGGACGTCCTGGCCGAAGGAGAGCGCCCGTGTGAGCGTGTCGTAGCGGGGCGCGACGCGCCGGAAAATGGCCTCCGCGTATCGCGCCCGTTCATCCGGATCCTCGGGCCAAGGACTGAGCCAGGGCGTCAGATCGCGAACCAGTACGTGATCTTGGCCAGGACCTTGTTCTCTGGCTCGGTGCGGAAAAGACTGCCCGCGCGGATGTCGTTCGAGAAGGAGCCCGGAGGCCCCGCGTCGGCACGATCCCGAAAGTCCGACCGGCCCTGCGTCCAGACCAGGAAGATCGTGCTGCCCGGGCGGTATTCCCAGCGGTAGACCACGTTCCAGTTCACCGCGGTGAAGCTGAAGTCGTAGCTCCGCGGATCCACACCGGCTTCCATGTAGTGGACGAAATCGTAGGAGTCCGGCCGGATCAGCTCGCGAACCTCGCTGTAGTCGCCCACCGTGATGAACGGCTGCGCGTAGATCTCGAGCGACTTGTCGCGGCTGAAGAGGATATTGGTGCGCAGTGTCACGCTCGCGGTCTGCTGGTGGATCCTCCCGAAGAGGTAGCTCAGCCCGCCGATCCCCTGCGCCCCGGGATGCGACGCGACGTCCAGCGTCGCCAGGTACTGCGTGTCGTCTTTCCGGTTGTGGAAGGAAAGATCGATGTCGTGGTTGACGGCGCTGCACTGGTTCCACTGGACTTCGACCTCGCCGTTCGTGTCGTGGTTCTTCGACGTGTCTCGGAAGTGGTTTCCTTCGACGCGCACGACGATGGCCTTCCGCGTGTCGGACTTGACGCCGATCCATCCGCCGAAGGTTTCCGGCTCCCGCATGAGCGGACCGCCGCGCGTCTCGTAGCGGCGCGTCCCCTCGGCGCTGAGATTCAGTCCCCACCATTCCTCGCGGTAGTCCCGGAACTGCATCCAGTTGCTCAGCTCGGCGCCCATCCATTGCTTGTGGCCGCGGCTGTAGGACCAGACCTCCTGCCCCGTGTTGGCGTCGTAACCGGCGCGGCCGGCATAGAGCCAGTTCTTCCAGAGGCTGAGGTTCAGGTTGCCCTGATTCCAGGTCTTGCTCTTGCCCTCGGGGCTGTAGATGTACTTGATGTACTGACTCATGTCGATCTCGTCCGGGGCTTCGAGGAATCCGAGGTCGTTCAGGTCGAGCTTTCCGGACTCCCAGCGTCCGTTCCACCCCGATTGCAACTTGCCGCCGACCTTGCGGATGTCCAGCGAGCCGCCGGAGCCGTAGCGCTTCGCGCCGTTCACGGTGGAATCCCCCGCCGAGCCCTCCGGATCGACGATCGACGAGACGACCGAGCCCTGGATGTTGTAGACCTTTCCCTTCGAGAAGAGATCGAAATCCAGGCCGCTCGTGTACGCCTCGCGCGAGGCGAAATCGCCGAACCGGTCGCGGTTCGCCGTGTTCACCGCGGCGGTCCCCATTAGATTTAAGCGCTGGAGCCCGCCGTGAAACTCTTTCCCGACCCTCCCCACGAAGTAGCGAGAGAGCCGATCGCCGTTCTTGAGGAGGTTGTGCGCCTGGCCGTGCCCCGTGATATCGGTCGAGGCCACGAGCGTCGCGATGGTCGTGTTTCCCGCGGCCTTGCCCGTGAGCTTCGCCGCGTAGCGGATCCGCGAGTTGGGATCCCCCGTGCCGATCCGCCGCGAGTAGAAGAGATTGAAGTCGGGATGCTGGAAGAGCTGCCCTCCCTCGATGAAGAAGGGGCGTTTCTCGGCATAGAACGTCTCGAATGGCGAGAGGTTGAGCACGGCGGGGTCGGCCTCGACCTGGCCGAAGTCCGGCTGCACGGTGGCATTCAGGGCGAGATCGGCCGTGACGCCGTACTTCACGTCGGCGCCCACGTTTTCGAACTTGTCGAGCTTCTCCTTGCCCACCATCGAAGGGTCGGTGGCCCGTCCGACCACGTAGGGCATGACCTCGAGCTGACGGGGGGACGGCACGCCCTGGATCCCGGTGAGTTGCCCGAACCGACTCACGAATCCGCGCGCGGCGCGGTCCCACGTCACCCAGGCGGTGTCCTCGCCGCGGCCGTGCATGTAGCGATTGACCTCCAGCCCCCAGGTCATCGACTCGGCGGTCCGATAGCGGATGGCCGAGAAGGGAACTTTTATTTCCACGTACCAGCCGTCCTTGTCGCGGTACGTCTGTGCCTGCCAGACCGCGTCCCAGTTGTCGTCGCGGTCCCCATCGTTGTACATGTAGCCGTCCAGAAGAACCCCCAGCGGGTTGACCTTGAAGTTGTAACCGGTCGTACGGTCCAGGTAAGGATCGATGTAGACGCTCACGATGTCGGAATTGCTGAACCGGTCGCGCCGGGAGAGCCGGGCCGTGACCTTGGACGGATCCTTCTCGATGCAGGCCACCCCGAAATAGATGGCGCCCTCGTCGTAGGCAACCTTGAAGACGGTGTCCTCGGTCGGAATCGAGCCCCGGTCGGGCTCCCAGACCTTGAACCCGCTGCCCGCCTCGGCCTTTTCCCACGCGGCGTCGTCGAGACGCCCGTCCAGCTTGATGTGCTCGTCGTCGGCCAGGTGGTAGGCCTTGAGCGAAGGGGTCGGCGTCGCCCGTCCGTCCGCGGCGCTAGGAAACACCGTGCCCTCGCCTCCAGGGACGAAAGCCTTGAAAGAGGCGTCCGCGGAAGGAGCTGCCAGTACGGTGGATAGGGAGAAAATGGCGGCCGCGAGGTAAAGAGAAGCCCGATTCGAACCGATATTGGATATGAGTCGGAGCGGCATGAGTCCCCTCTCGTCGACCGGACCGGCGTGCCCAGACTTGGATAGATCAATAGGGATTAGGGTTTACGGGAGGCGCCATTGTGAATGGCGGGCACTGAATGGACAAGCACGAAAAGGGCGTCGAGGTCGATCCCTACCGTCCCGATTTGCCGCTCACGAAGTGGGACGGCAAGTACGGGGGCGACCAGAAGCGGCTTCCGAAGGTGGTGCAGAAGCTCGTCCTTCGCCGGCCCCTCACGCCGGAAGAAAAGGCCGAACTTCTGTGGCGCTTCTACGAGCTGGACCAAGGCGGGCGCGCGCGGCGCGGCCTGATCGGCGTCCTGATGGTGATGTTCCTCTGCGCCGTCTGCGTCGCCGGATATCTCGTCTACACGCACCAGATCCCCTTGCTGGGCGAGCTTGCGCCGCCGAGATAGGTTGGCTACATTGCGGTGCGTCTCGACACCCAGGCCACTCTGAAGCGCTTCTCCGATCCCAGGAGCCACGACATGAAAACACGCATCGCCATCATGCTGCCCTTGCTGCTGATCGCCGCGTCCGTCGCATCCGTTTCCGCGAAACCGATCGAGATCGGATTCGGCGGAGGCGCCACCGTCCCTATGAGCCATACGAAGGACGCGTTCAAGACCGGGTGGCACGGCACCGGGATCGTGAACCTCAACGTGCCCATGCTGCCCGTCGGCCTCAGCGGCTCCTTCACCTACCACCATTTCTCGCTGAACCAGCCTTCCGTGGGGCTGGGTTCGGGAGGGAGCGGCCGCATCCTGGCCGGAATGGCGAACGCGACGATCGGTCTTCCCATCCCCGGCCCGATCAAGCCATACATCACGGCCGGTATCGGCGAGTTCAACATCAAGGCCGATCCGGATTCCTCCGGCGCGCCGGAGACGAAGCCCACGACGAAGTTCGGCATCAACGGCGGCGCGGGGGTGAAGATCTCGATTCCCGGGACGGGAATTCACGCCTTCCTCGAGGGGAAGATCGAGAACATCTATACCGACCAGGGCGTGAACAGCGCGGTCGTGAACAACTTCAAGACGCAGATCGTCCCCGTGACGTTCGGGATATTCCTTTAGTACGACAGTCCGCCCGATGACAGCCTCCGACGCCGGACAGGTGGCGTCCCTGGCCGGCCAGCTCGGCTATCCCTCGACGCCCGCGCAAATCGAGACGCGGTTCCGCGCCATCGAGGGAGATCCGGACTCGAGCGTGTTCGTCGCGGTGGATTCAGGGGGCCCTGTCCTGGGCTGGGTGCACGTCTTCGGGCACCATCTCATGGAGTCCGAGGGCGCGGCCGAGGTCGGCGGGCTAGTTGTGGACTCCCGCGTGCGGGGCCGGGGGATCGGCCGGAGCCTCATGGCGGCCGCCGAGGCGTGGGCTCGCGAGCGGGGTTACGCGCGGCTCACACTTCGCTCGAACATCATCCGCGCCGAGGCGCACCGGTTCTACCAGGGTCTCGGTTACACCATCGTGAAATCGCAGCACAAGTTCCAGAAGCCCCTGCTGGATCTCTAGCCGCGCGCGCGGCATTGACGTTTGCAACGTTCCGCGCCGGACCGGGACGTGCAGCCGACGAAGCATATCGCACCCCGTGGTCCCTTTCAGATCTGCCCGCCCATTGTTCCCGATTGCCATACCGTGTGTTATGGGGGAGTCGGCCGCCGAAGCACGTGGTATGTAAGTTGCAACTCCTGAGGCCACGGGGGTTTCATCCATACATCGCAACCCATAGGAGCCGATCGTGCCGATTGATTCCACGACGGTCATGGTCGTCGCGTCCCTCGCGGCCGTGGCGGTTTCAGGCATCGCATTCGAGAACCGCCGGCAGCGCCACGCGAGGAAGGCGGTCGCGCGCGCCGCGGAGATGGGGCTCGATGACCCGCCGTCGCTCCACCCGCGGATCGATCCATCGCGCTGCATCGGGTGCGGCGGCTGCGTCGAGGCCTGCCCGGAGGACGACGTCCTGCGTGTGATCGACGGCCGCGCCCGGCTCGTGAACGCGACCCATTGCGTGGGACACGGCCAGTGCAAGACCGTTTGTCCGACCCAGGCCATCGAACTCGTCTTCGGCACCGCGAGCCGGGGCGTGCTCGTCCCCCTTCTCGGCGAGGACCTCCAGACCAGCGTCCCGGGAATCTACGTCGCGGGCGAGCTGGGGGGCTTCGGCTTGATCCGCACGGCCGTGGCTCAAGGAGTCGAGGTCGTGCGCCAAATGAACCCCGGGAAGGATCGGGACCCGAGCGCGATCGATGTCGCGATCGTGGGCGCCGGGCCGGCGGGGATCGCGGCCGCGCTGGCATGCCGCGAGCGCGGCTTGAGTCACCTGGTGGTCGACCAGGACGGCCTTGGCGGGAGCGTGCACCACTATCCGCGCCGCAAGCTCGTCATGACCGCACCGGTCAAGCTCCCCGTCGTCGGAATGATGGACTTTCACGAGATCAGCAAGGAGGAGCTTGTGAGCTATTGGCGCCGCGTCGTGAACCGGGCCGATCTCAGGCTGCGTGGCCCGGCCCGCGTCTCGACCATCGACCGCATGGGCGCGTTCTTCCGCTTGAAGTGGGACAGCGGCGAGATCCTCGCGCGCCGTGTGGTTCTTGCGACCGGCAGGCGCGGCAGTCCGCGCAAGCTTGGGATCCCCGGAGAGGAGAGCCCCAACGTGACCTATCGGCTCCTCGAGCCCGAGCAATTCTCGGCGCGGCGCGTGCTGGTCGTCGGCGGAGGAAACAGCGCCCTCGAGGCCGCCATCTCGCTCGCCGACGCCGGCGCCCGGGTCGTGCTGAGCTACCGTGGGGACCGCTTCGCGCGGATCGCGCCCGCCAATCTGAAACGGCTGGAAGAGCTCCGAGGCTCCTCGCTCGAGGTGGTGCTCCAGTCGGAGGCGCGTCGGATCGAGAAGGAGCGCATCCTCCTTCGGGAGCCTTCCGGAGAGCGATGGATTCCCAATGACCACGTTTTCGTCCTGATCGGAGGGGACCTTCCCACGAGCTTCCTCGAGAAGATCGGGGTAGCGACCACGACTTACTATGGAGAGCCTCCGCGCGCGCCCATAGCCGCGCCGGCTCCGAGCCGCACATGAACACCGCGGCCAGAGCGGTCTCGCCCGCGCCCGCGCGCTCCGAACCGAGCGGCGCCATGGCCCTGAGCCCAAGACCCAGGGCCCGGCTGCGCATGGTGATTTACTGCGTGTCGTTCGTCGGGTGGGTCAGCCTGTTCTACTACGGGTTCCCGTATTACCGGCTGGGTCTCGCCGAGCGCCTCCACGCTCCGGCACACGCCGCGCTCAGGCCCAGCGGCGCGATGGGTCTCCTCTATGGGTACATCGGGACCGCGTTCATCCTGCTCTTGCTTCTGTACTCCGTCCGAAAGCGCGTGCCGTGGCTCAGGGGCCTGGGTTCGCTGGGCCGGTGGCTCAACGCTCATATCTTCTGCGGGATCGCGGGTCCCGCGATGATCACCCTGCATTCGGGTTTCCGGATCACCGGAGCCATCGCGATCGGTTATTGGGCGATGATCTGCGTGATGCTGAGCGGCTTCGTCGGCTACTACCTCCTGCGCCAGGTCGGCGGCGCCCTCTCGGCGGCCGACGAGGACACCCACGCGCTCACCCTGGAGCTCGAGGAGCTGGACCGGGAACTGACCGAGCGCCATGGCTTTCAGGATTCCGATCTTCAGGCGCTGCGGCGCCGCGCCGGAACCGATCGCGCGGGCAGCATGGGACTCCTCGGCAGCCTGTTCTATCTCATCGGCCAGGATATTCTCCGGGTCGTCGACGCTCTGGGGCTCGGGCGTTCCGCTGGTGCTGGAGGCCTGAGGCGTCGGGACGCGCGGAGGGTGCGCTCGCTGACGCGCCGGCACATCCTGCTCGAGAGGCGCAGGGCGTTCCTGCGCCAGACGAGCGCGCTGTTCCACTACTGGCACGCGATTCACAAGCCGTTCACGATCGTGCTTTTCCTCATGATGGGCATCCACATTGGAATCGCGATATGGCTCGGATATGCCCTTCCCCAGGTGTAGCCGTGACCGCGCGGTTCTCTGGCTCCTGGCGGCGGTCGCGTTCATGACGGCGCCGAAGACCGCCAGCGCTCAGTTCTCGCCCGGCCCGCTCTCGCGGTCGCACGCGGCGATCGACAAAGCGACCGCGTGCCTCGAATGTCACGAGCCGAAGCGCGCCACGACGGCCGTGCGCTGTCTCGCGTGCCATCGTGAGCTGGCCGCGCGTATCCGCGCCGGACGCGGATACCATGGGCGCGACAAGGCGCGCGCGGCCCAGTGCGCCTCCTGCCACGCCGAGCACGGGGGGCGCGAGGCGGTGCTCGTGGCCTGGCCCGGCGGACGCGATTCCTTCGATCATTCCCTCACGGGCTACTTGCTCGAAGGCAAGCACGCGGCGCTCGCGTGCCGCACGTGCCACATTCCGGCGCTCGTGCGGGCGTCCGACGTCCGCGCGGGCGCCAGCCTGAAGCTCGCCACGACCTATCTCGGCCTTCCGGTCCGGTGCGCCGATTGCCACGGCGACGTGCACCGCGGGCAGTTCGCCGCCCGGATCTCCGAGGCGGATTGTGCGGCCTGCCACAACCCGCTCGCCTGGAAACCCATATCGGTGGACCACGAGAAGACACGCTTCCCGCTCACCGGCCGGCACGCCCAGGTCCGATGCGAGGGCTGCCATCGTTCCGTGACCGCCGAGGGCGCGGCGGCATCGGCGGGAACCCCGAACACGTTCGTCCGATACCGCCCCGTTCCACACGATGCATGCGTCGACTGCCACACGGATCCCCACCGGAACCGATACGGGACCGACTGCACGCGGTGCCACTCGACCGAAGGGTGGAACTCGATCGCCACGGGAGCCTTCGACCATGCGCGCACACGCTATCCGTTGCTGGGGCTTCACCGGCGCGTCGCGTGCGCCAGCTGCCACGTGGGCGGGGAGTTCCGGAAGCGGCTCTCCTTCGCGAAGTGCGCCGATTGCCACTCCGATAGCCACGGTGGCCAACTCGCAAAGAGCGCGAGCGCCGGTGCGTGCGAGGCGTGCCACTCGGTCGACGGGTTCGCCCCGGCGCGCTATGGGATCGAGGAGCACCAGCGCACGCGCTTCCCGCTTCGCGGCGCGCATCTCGCGGTCGCGTGCATCTCCTGCCATCGCCCGACGGCGAAGGACGCGCCGCGCGGGAGCGTGCAGTTCCGGATGAAAGCGGCCGCGTGCGCCGACTGCCACGAGGACGAGCACGCGGGCCAGTTCGCGGCCGCGTCCGGAGGCGGCGTCTGCTCCCGCTGCCACGGCGAGCGCGCCTGGCGCGAGCTCTCCTTCAGCCACCAGAAATCGCGCTTCCCCCTCGAGGGGGCACACGCGCGCGCGGCCTGCGCCGCGTGCCACAAGGTCGCCGCGATCGGGCCTCAAGGCCGGCGCACGGTCCGTTACCGTCCCCTCGACACCGCCTGCCGTTCCTGCCACGCGACGCGGCCGGCCGGCGATCGGAGGTCGTCATGACAAAGACCCCATCCTGGATGACGAGCCTCGCCATCCTCGCTTGCCTCATCCTTGCTCCCTCCGGAGCGCGCGCGGGCGCGAGCGCGCCTCAGGGGCCCGGCGCTCCGGCCGTCGTCAACCCCCATGGCGCGCTCAAGACCGAATGTGAGGCGTGTCACACGGCCAAGTCTTGGAAGAAACTCCGGAAGCCGCTCTCTTTCCGCCACGCGAGCACCGGATTCGATCTCACCGGACGGCATGCCTCGGCGCAGTGCGTCGGCTGCCACAAGTCGCTCGAGTTCGCGCGGGTCGCCACGAGCTGCGACGACTGCCATCACGACGTCCACGAGGGCCGCGCCGGCGCCCGGTGCCAGGATTGCCACGTCCCGCGGGGATGGACGAACCGCTCCGAGGCGGTGGCTCAGCATGCCCGGACCGGCTTCCCGCTCCGCGGCATGCACGCGCTGGTCGAGTGCGCGCGGTGCCACGTCGGAGCTGGCGAGGCGAATCGCACGCCGCTCTCGCGGGCATGCTACCCGTGCCACGCGCCCAGCTACGCCGCCGCACAGAACCCGAATCACGTCTCGGCGGGATTCTCGACTCTCTGCGAGGGGTGCCACAACCCGGGTCAGCCCCGATGGGGCGGCGCCGGGTTCGACCACGCGCTCACAGGATTTCCGCTCACCGGAGCCCACGTGCTGGCTGCCTGCCAAAGCTGCCATGTGGGTGGACGGTTTGCCGGAACTCCGCGCGACTGCTATTCGTGCCACCAGGCGGACTACGCGGGGACTTCGAACCCCAACCACACGTCCGCCGGATACCCCACCACCTGCGCCAGCTGCCATTCGACGGCCGCCTGGACCCCGGCGAACATCGATCACGACGGCCTCTACTTCCGGATCTACTCCGGCAGGCATCAGGGGGCGTGGACGGCCTGCGCCGATTGCCATTCCAACAGCGCGAGCTTCGCGGATTTCACCTGCATCTCGTGCCACACCCACAGCCAGGCCACCACCGACGCCCAGCACGTCGGACGCACCGGGTACGTCTATGCCAGCTCGGCCTGCTACGGCTGCCACCGCCGTGTGTGACGCGGCGCGAGGCGGGGCGGGCGTGGGTCGGGCCGCGCGGGCGGCCTCGATCGCGCTTCTGCTCGCCGTTATTCTCGGAGCAAGCGAAGCCTCGGCGGCGACCGCCCGCGTGCAGTACGTGTCGGCGGCGAGCGTGTACCTCGACCAGGGCCTCGCGGCCGGACTGACCGAGGGCGCGAGCGTGACCGTGAAGCGCGACGGAAAGGAGATTGCGAGGCTCACCGCAACCTTCGTCGCCGAGCATTCCGCGGCCTGCAGGATCGAATCGTCCGTCGAGGCCGTGCGCGCAGGGGATACGGCTGTCTTCTCGCCTGTTGTCGTGCCGGACAGCTCCGCCGCGTCCACCTCCGCCCCGGATTCCTCGGGAGCCGCCGCGACAAGCGGCGCCGGGAACGGACGCACGGGACCCGCAGGGGCGTCGTCGGCCCTCTGGCCGGGCGCCGGTCACGTGCACGGCCGCATCACGAGCCTTTACACGAGGACAAAGGATCCGAACGGCACGTATGAGAATCCTTCCGTCCTCGGCGATATCCGCTGGGGCGGAAAGGGCCTCGGGGAAACGACGTTTCGCGCGCGCGCGACACGGCCCATGATCCGGGCCGTCTCCGATCTTCCCGGAGTCGAGGTCCGGGAATCGAAGCTCCGCATCTACGAGGTCGCGGCGGGATACCGGAGCCCGGCGGGCAGGATCGAGATGGAGGCCGGCCGCATTCTTCCGCGGCGGCTCGAGGGAATCGGGTACACGGATGGAGCCGCGATCCACTGGCGTCCCGGGGCGGCGCTCGTGCTCGGAGCGTCGGGCGGACGCGCCGCGAATCTGGCGACCGCCGGCTTGGCTTCGGGAGGTCTCCAGTTCGGAGGCTACGTCGAGGTGGGGAGCCGGACCGCCTTCTCCCCACGCCGCTGGCGCGCGATGCTCGGAGCCGCGTTCTCCAGCGATTCGACGCTCACGCGGCGGCAGTACCTCGTGGAGCGAGCCGACGTCATTTCAGGCGCCGACGCGAGCTTCTACCAGAGCGTTGAAGTGGATCTCAACCCCCGCTGGAAGCGGAACTACGGAGAGCCCACGGTCGGCTGGACCGCCTGGTCGTTGGGAAGCAACTTCTGGATGCGGCGGCGCGTCTCCTTCGCCCTGAGCGCCGACTCGCGACGCGCCGTGCTCGTCCCGGAACAAACAGTTCTTACCGCTCCCGTCCTCCTCGACCGCTTCACCGGAGGACACGCGTCCGCCCGCGTGACCCTCCTCCGCGAGTGGGCGCTCCGCCTCGGGGGCGACGTCCGCAGGCGAGACCGGGACAAGGAAATCTTCACCTCGTGGGACGCGGGCCTCACGGGGAACCGGATCGGCCTGAAAGAACTCTCCGGCGGATTCCACGTGATGGGTTACAGCGGAGACCGTTTCTCCGGCATCAACGGCGACGCAAACCTCGTCGCGCGGATCTCCTCTTTCAGCCAGATCGATCTCGCGGGAGGATTGGGGGGAACGAACGTCGACCCAGGCGCGACTCCGGTCCCATCGTACCGGTCCCGCTGGGTGAGAACCGGGATCGATTACCGGAGCCCAGGCGGACTTTGGGCCGCGATCGCACA
>JBGPHU010000042.1:0-18962 GCA_041484545.1 Candidatus Eiseniibacteriota bacterium
GACCACGCTCCAGCCGGCCGATTACTACCTCATCAACGGCGTGCCGAAGGTGGTGGCGGCGCTCGGAATCCAGCCCGCGCAGCTCCATGAGCTGACGCGGCTGGTCGGGGAGCAAAATCTCCAGGGGCGCACCGGCGGCGCGGTCTCGCTCGCGGTCGGGATGGCGAACATTCTGCGCCAGATCCCGGGCATGGGGAGCCTCATGGCCTACTGGTACCACTTCGCGATCATGTTCGAGGCGGTGTTCATCCTCACGGCGCTGGACACCGGCACGCGCGTGGCGCGCTACCTCTTCCAGGACGTGGCGCGGAGCGTGTGGGCGCCGCTCGGCTCAACGACGAACTGGCTGAGCGTCTCCGCCGTGGGCGCGGTCGTGTGCGCCGCGTGGGGGTATCTCGCGGTCACGGGAAGCGTCGAGACCATATGGCCCTTGTTCGGAGTCTCGAACCAGCTCCTGGCGGTAATCGCGCTCGCGGTCGGAACCTCATTCATCCTGCGCCAGCGCCCGGCGCCCTACGCGCTGGTCACGTTCGTGCCGCTCGCGTTTCTCACCGTGAGCACCATGACCGCGGGGGTCCTGAACACCTTCCGCTATCTCTCGCCCGCCTACGTCGCGGACAAGGGCGCCACCGTCGCGTACATGGACGGCGCGCTGAGCGTCATCCTGATCCTGCTCGTGGGAATGGTCCTGATCGATTCGGCGCGGCGATGGGCGTACATCCTGGCGGAACGAAGGCGTGGGGTCCTCAACGTGCCGATGGCGACGCAAGCCTCCGATCGAGGAGTTGCGGCGGGCGTTGAAGTGGCCGGCTAGAGTAGGGGGTCATGCAGGTGAGGCCATTCTATGCGACCTCTCTTCTTTGCTCGTGTCTCCTCCTATCGTCGTGCGGTCTGACCTTCGGGGCCGACCGAAAGGCACCCACCCCGATCTCGGCTGAAGCGAGCATGTTTCGCCCATGCCATATCCCCACAGGCATCGACACGGCCGGTTGGGTCACTATCCGGCTGTACGGTGACGGGAGGCGTATTCTCTACCAACTTCCACCGAGCTTTCACGAGGATCACAGTATCCACTTCACGGAGGGGGGTGTCGCCTGGACCGACGGTCGACGGCGATTGACCTGGTCCCATTCCAACTATACATGCGTTCCCGACGCAGCCTTTCGGGACTGTGCCGAGTGCTACGACTCCCTTGCTGGAACGTTGTTTCGCGTCGACACCGCGTACCAAACCTTCGACAGCCTCTATTGCGTCTACGCGGGACAGGAGAATTTTGGAACACGGCTTGGCCTTCATGCCCTGATGTGCACCAGTCCCTATAGCGCAGATCAGAATCTCTTCCTGACAATTGTCCGCACAATGAGAGACGATTCGAGGGTCGCCCGGAGGGGCCATCTCTTCATGGGAGGGCATCGGTTCGCCGCTCCGTACGTCATCACGAGCGTAGAGGACCGTCTCGTGATCAACGGATACATGTTGCCGGATGTTGGGCCTCCATCTGAGCGGCCGCCTGACACCAGCGCCGAGCTCGAAACCCGGAGGTCCATCAAGGCGGGCCTTCGCTCCTACCGTGACAGTCTGCTCGCGAGCGGGATGAATTGGCCGCGGGCCAAGGAGTTTGTCCTGTCGCGCGCGCGCGAATTTCCCCAGGTCCGATCGGCCGGCGAGGTCTGGGGCGACCGCGTCCAGGTGGTCTGGGGCTCGGGGTTTCAATACCTGAGCATCTCGAAGAGGACCGGCTTGTACGAAAGTGGTGGGAAGGGCTCCTGGGAGCAATATCAGAGACTCATTGCCGACCGACTGGACCACCTTCAATCGTTGTTGGAGAAGGACGATCTGCTCTTTCTTCTCGGTGGTGGGAGTGAGTTCGTGGTGGAAAGCGGCCGAGGGGATCGTGCGGTCGAGATAGCAGAGCGAATTTCCCGCGGTGAGGCGCTAGAAGAGGACCAAGCAAAGGTTCTGCCGGAATATGTTCGAGCGCAGCTCCTGAGACCCCTTGAGCTGGAACCGGCGCGGTGATTTCAATAGGTCGGGCTGCGTACCGCACCTACCCCACCGGCAGGGCGGCCATCTCCGAGAACGTGGTCAGCTCGATGCCCTGCGACTCGATGATCCGCCGGCTTTCGGGGCTGGTCAGCGCCTCCAGCTCCTCCTGCCACTCGTAGCCCCACGCGGCGATCGGCGATCCCTCCGGCTCGCCGTGGCCCGGATGGCAGACCAGCTCGCTCGTGCCCTGGGGAACCCCGAACAACACCGACCGCAGAGCCTTCTGATCCAGATGCCCCGTGCTGTGGAATCCAAAGAACCGGTCGGGCGTGCGAATCCCAGACGAATTCAAATACGGGAGATTCGACTGCTCCATCAGCCGGAGGGGCAGGAACTCGAGCGAGCGGCGGACGGTCCCTTTCTCCGCCCTCCGCAGCACCGTGGGCACGCGCGGAAAGCGCATGGCCGTGATGCCGTTCGCGCGCGCGATCCGGAGCGCGATCCGAAACAACCCCGGCACCAGGTGCAGATGCTGGATGGAATCCAGATGCGTCATGCGCACTCCGGCGCCGCGAAGACGCGAGATCTGCGCCGACCACTCCGCCTCCACCTCCTCGTCCCGCACCCCTCCGGAGAGATACCGCGCCATGAACTCGCCGTATCCCGGGAGGAACTTCCCGTCCGCGTGGACCAGCGAGGGCACCTGCTCGGGCGGGAGGACCGGCGCGCCCTGCACGATCATGAGGTGCACGCCGGAATCGAGATCGGGGTGGGTCGCGGCGTAGCGCGAGGCGCGGTCGAAGGCTTCGCCGGTCGCGACGAGACTCGCGCTCGTCAGGATCCCGCGCTCGAAGGCGTCGATCACTCCGTCGGTGATGGGTTGCGTGAGGCCGAAATCGTCGGCGTTGACGATGAGGCGCCTGCCCGCGGCGGCGCCAGTCAGGGGTACTCGCATGTGAGAGGAAGGGTAGGGAAGCGGCGCGCGGATATCAAGCGAAACGGCCCGGAACACGTGGTTCCGAGCCGCCGGGATCGCTCTTGCTTCAGGAGTTACTGATTGACGTTCGAGTCCCCGAAGTTGTCCACCTGCACGGTGAGATAGGCCGTGGCGTAGACTCGGTCACCATAGTTGCCCGAAGTTCGCACGTAGCCGGAGAAATCGATCTTCGCGGTGGCCGTGACGGTGCTGGTGATCGTTCCGAGAAGAGCCGCCTTCTCGGACGGATTGCTGATGGTGATGGCCGCGTCGGCGGTCCCTCCGGAAGCAACGACGACGTTCATGCCGCCGTCCACCGGGCTATAGATACCGTTGTTGTAGGTCACGTGGTAGTGGTCGACGACGATCTCGCCGAATGCGGCGCCGGGCGCGACGGGCGAGCTGCCGTCGTGCGGATGATTCCCGAACGTCACGGCTATCTGATCGACGGGAATGAACGGCTTGAGCGAATCGGCCTGGTTGATCAGGTCGCTGTAATAAGTCCCGCCCTTGTTCACGCTCGTCACTTCGAGGTCGGCGCGCGTCGATGTGCTCGTACAGCCGCTGATGAAGAACAGCGCCGTGACTCCCGTCATTACCATCCCTGCCAGCACTGCTCGATTCCACTTCATAGACGTCTCCTTGGCCTTCGCGATCCCGAATCGCATGTGGTCCATAGGGAAGCAGAGAAACCCAAGCGGCATCGAGCAAGGGACATGCCACGACGCAACGCCGCGAGCGGTACCGCTATGTCCTTGGAATCAGGGGGGGTGGGTTTGCGGCGGCCAGGAGGAACTCAGGGTCCGGCGGGCGCGTCGTGCGGAATGCACGAGCGCCCACCGCCCTGCAATGATGCGGCGCTTACTTCTTGGCCAGCGCCATGTTCACGGCCGCCTGGTACCGGCGGTTCACTTCCGGCCAGCTGATGTTGCGCATGAAGGCCTCGAGGTAGGCCTTGCGATCGCTGCCGTAATCGATGAAGTAGGAGTGCTCGTAGGTGTCGCAGGGGAGGATCGGGAACGTTCCCCACACGCCGCCCTGGTTCTGCGCGTCGCCGATGAAATTGTGCAGGCGTCCGTCGGTGGGATCGTAGGCGAGCACGACCCAGCCGCGCGCGCACATGCCGGAGGCCTTGAAATCTTCCTCCCACGTCGCGTAGGAGCCGAAGTCCTCTTTGATCTTGTCGAACACTTCGCCGGCGGGCTGGCCGTCGCCGCCCATCGAGCTGAAGTAGATCTCGTGGAGGATCTGGCCGTTCGCCGCGAAGGTCTCCTCGTGCTTCAGCCCGCGCATGTGGCTGTAGATCTGGTTCGCCTTGCTGCGATCGACCTTGCCCAGCTCTTCCTCGATCTCATTCCGCTTGTTGACGTATCCGGCGTACAGCTTGTCGTGGTGAATCTCGATCGTCTTCGCACCGATGCCCTTCAACGCGTCATTCGCGTAGGGCAGGGCCTTGACGGGATGCTTGGCCATAGCTCCCTCTCCTTTCGCGTCGGGAAACGTGTGAACTTGAATGGACCGCAGAATGATACCAGAACTCGCGCGCCGGACGCACCCGGCCCGGCGCCTGAAAAACCTACTCGGGAAGCCGCTTCCGGATGGACGCGATGCGGTAGGCCCGCGCGCCCTCGGGGAATTCCAGCGTGGCCTCGGCGCCCGCGCCCTTCCCGAGCAGCGGCTTCAAGATCGGTGCCCGGTAGGAGAGGATTCCGGGACCCAGCTCATGGTCCCCCTCGCCCAGGATCCAGTACTGGAGCGCGGGGCCTGAAGAGGGATCCGCGGGCTCGAGCCGGACTTCGGTGCCCACGCCCACGCGGCTGGGGTCCACCTCGATCGTCTCGAGCAGCCTCGTTCGATCGATCACGTTCATCAGCTCCTGTGCGCGCGCGGCCGCGTTCGCCTGACGCTGCTTCGCGGCTTCGTACTCGGCGTTTTCGCGCAGGTCGCCGAGCTGGCGCGCCTTCTCGATGGCCGCGGGGATCACAGTTCTTAGATCCAGCTTGAGCTTCTTGAACTCGGCCTCCAGCTTCTCGTAGGTCGCGCGCGACATGATGGTGTGACGGGTCTCTAAGTCCTCGACACTCTTCCCCTCGAGAAGCGTCTGCGCGGTGGCGCTGCGGCGGGCCTCGTGCGTTTCGGCCACCTGCCCGTAGCCTGCGCCGCGCAGAAATTCGAGCACCGGGTGGAGCCTGCGCTCGCTTCCTCGCCAGTGAAGCACCGTGCGCTCCAGGCGCTCGCCGGACTCCTCGTCGAGTGGATGTTCCTCGAGGAGGCGCCGGATGGCGCCCCCAGGTCCGAGAAGCTCGAGCAGCCGCTCCGAGACGCCCGGCACGCCTCCTCCGTCGCGCTCCAGGAGCCGGAGCGCGGCCATGAGGAGCGTCGCCGGCGAGGGTGCGCCCTCTTCGGCGGGGTTCGCCGCGAAGTGCTCGATCAGGCGCGCAGCCACCGCCGGCGCGTCGGCGGTCTGCTGCAGGCGGTCCAGGACCGCCTTGGCGAACGCGGGGCCGAGGAGCGCATGGAGGCGCGAGCGGCCGCTCTCTCTAAGTCGCGGAAGTCGGCTCTCGATCGCGCGCCAGAGGAAGGCCTCCTCCTCGCGCCCGCCCTCGGCGAGAACGATCAGCGCGTCCTGCTGCTGGCTCAGCGTGAGATCTCCCGGCGAGAGCCCTTCCGCGATGAGCTTGTCCAGCGCGTCGCGGGCCGCCGGCTTGGGCAGCGCGCTCCAGGAAACCGCGTGGTAGAGGGCCTGCGCGCGCTGCGTGGGATCGAGCCTGGAATCCTCGACCCAGCGCGTGATCGCCTTCGCGGCATGCGCGGCGAGCCGCGCCTCCTGTTCGGGATGCTCGCGGAGGAACTTGCGCACGAGCCCCAGTCCCGCCTCGCCCGCGCGCGGGCTCAGCTCGGGGAGCGTCACCTCGCGCGACCGGTCCTCCGACGCGAGCTTGAACATCTGCTGGTACGCCTCGCTCAGGTCGAGTCTCGGGTCGCCCTTCAGATTCTCCTTCGTCTCCTTCCACCAAGCGGACCATTCGCCCGGCTTGAGCACCGCCTCGATACGGGGCTTCATCTGCGCCTGGGTCGCGACTCCCCCCAGGTCGCGCAGCGCCGAGACGACGATCTGGGGATCGCGCTTCGCGATCAGCTGGCGCAGCCGCTCCGGCTCGCGCGCGGCGAGAACGCGGATCCCGTCGGGCGGCAGCCGGTCGAGCGAGCGCGAGGCCATCGCGAGTGACATCTTGTGGCCGGCGCGCCCCGGGAATTCGAGCGATACGGACTCGCCGTCGTTCGATCCGACGCGTCCCAGGCCCCAGGTCGCATGAGCCACGTCGGCTCCCGGGGGGAGCGAGAGGATCTTGGGAAGGCGCGCCCGGACCGCCGTCAGCGGCTCGGCGGGATTCTCGATGCCGGAACCCGCCACGATGGCGTCGGGGTCGGGCTCCGAGGCGACCGCAATCCGTAGCAGCGCCGCCAGGAAGGTTCGCGCCCGGGGGGACTGAGGCGACCGCGCCGCGATCGGGTCCATGTCCTGCCAGGTCCAGCGCCCTCCGCCCGACCGCTTGAGCTCGGGGAGCGCCAGATCCAGAACCGCCTCCGATTCCTCCCAGGGCACGGCGCCCGCGTAGTGGAGCACGATGGCGCCGGCGCGTCCCGGTTCTTTGGGAAGGTCTTCCTCGACCAGGCGCAGCAGCTCGTCGGCGACCGCCTCGGGATGGTGCAGCTTGAGCCAGATGTCGAGGGCGTCCAGTCTGAGGTCCCGCGCTTCGTCGGGCTCGCCCTTGCGCTCGAGGATCCGCGAGAGCTCCATCAGAAGCTCGGGGTCGTTCTGCCTGATGTCGAGGGCGCGGCGCAGGAGGTCGATCCGTTCCGCCTCCTCGGCCGCGGTACGCGAGAGGAAATGGAGGAACCGGACCGCGGCGGAAACCGGCTCCGGCTCGAGGAAGCGAGGCAGGAGCGCGCGGACGCCCTCGCGGTCACCCGCGGCGGCCAGCTTGTCGCCGACGATCTCGAGCGACTCGATCGCGGCGGCCCGCTCGCCGAGCGCTTCCTCGAGGAGCCCCGAGAGGAGGAGCAGGTCCCATCGCTTCCTCGCCTGGGGTTCCTGGTTCAGGAGGCGCAGCGCGTGCTCCGCCTGGGTTCCGGCGATGAGCCGGCGCGCGAGCGCGTCGGTCTCCGACCATCGCGGATCCGCGACCGAAGCCTGCGGCTCTTCTCCCTGCGCGCCACGCAGGTAGCTACGAAAATCAGCATCCATATCGTTCCATCCCTCCGGAGCCGCCCATCATATAGCAGGCTCCGCCCGTGGTACACTCCCGCTTCCATTTTTTCTGAGACGTTCACGAGGGGGGCATATCGATACGAAACGGCGAGTCATTCTCGCGCTCGTCCTGAACCAGATCCTCTCGGCCGGGACGCACCTGATCGCGAAGGCGACCTTGAACGCGATCGGACCCCTCGCGACGGCCCTCCTGCGCTTCATCGCGGCCTCCCTGGCGCTCCTGTGCTTCGAGCTTCTGCGACCCAGGCGCGAGCGAATGGCGCGGGCGGACGTGCCGAAGATCCTGTGGCTGGGATTTCTCGTGATCCCCGTGAACCAGGGCTTCTTTCTCTTCGGGCTCACGGAGTCGACCGCGAGCCACGCGGCGCTCCTCTACGCCTTGACCCCGATCGTCGTGTTCCTTCTCGCGCGGCGGTTCCTGCGCGAAGGGAACGCCGGCGCCAAGCTCGCCGGGATCGTGGCCGCGTTCCTGGGGGCGGCGCTGATCCTGGTGGACCGCGGCCTCGCCCGCGAGATGTCGGTCATGCGCGGCGATCTCCTGATGCTCGTGGCGGTGTTCTCCTGGGCGCTCTACACGATCGGCTCGAAGGATCTCTTGAAGCGGTACGATCCGATGACGCTCACGACCTGGGTGCTGATCTCGGGAACCGCTATGAGTCTGCCGGCGGCCCTGATCCCGGGGGCGATTCCGCGGCTGGATTCCCTGTCGCTGCCGGTCTGGGGCGGCATCGCCTACCTCGCGATCGGCACCTCGGTCATCGCCTACCCGCTCTGGCTCTACGCGCTCCGGAGGCTCGAAGCCTCGAAGGTCGCGATCACGACGAACGCCCAGCCTGTGCTGACCAGCGCCCTCTCGTGGCTTCTGTTCGGGGAGCGGTTCGGCCCGGCGTTCTTCGTCG
Source organism: Candidatus Eiseniibacteriota bacterium (assembly GCA_041484545.1). GTDB lineage: Bacteria > Eisenbacteria > RBG-16-71-46 > SZUA-252 > SZUA-252 > WS-7. The sequence continues at coordinate 8,135 of JBGPHU010000042.1, forward strand.
GCGCGGCCCTCATCCTCTTCGGCGTGACGTGGGTGGAGACGCGGCGAGGCGTCGTCGCGGCCGTGCGATGAGGCTCCGGAGCCCGGCGGCCGCGCCATGAGTCCGCGGGAGAAGCTCGACGGCACGGAGCTGCCGCGCATCGTCGTCCCTCCGCCCGGGCCGCGCTCCCGATCCTCGTCGCGGCGACTGCGCAGGAGTGAGGGCGCGGCCATCTGGGGCGCCGAGGAAGCGCCGGTGGTCTGGTCGCGAGGGCGCGGCGCCGTGGTGCTCGACGTGGATGGGAACCGCTACCTGGATCTGACCGCCGGGTTCGGCGTGCTCTCCCTGGGGCACGCGGCCCCCGAGATCGCACGCGCCGTCTCCGCGCAGTCCCGAAAGCTGACGCAGGGGCTTGGCGATCTCATGCCGCACGAGGGGCGCCTGAAGCTGGTGCGGCGCCTCGCCTCCTTGGGCGGCGGGCTCGACCGTGTGCTGCTCGCGAGCACGGGCGCCGAAGCCGTGGAGCTGGCGCTCAAGACCGCGCACCTGGCCACGGGCCGCCGGCGCGTGGTCGCGTTCACGGGGGCCTATCATGGCCAGTCCTACGGCGCGCTCGCGGTCACCGACTATCCGGGCCTCGGGAAACCCTTCCAGGCGCAGCTTCCGGACCTCGCGGTCCGCGCGCCGTATCCCTATCCGTATCGCTGCCCGGCCGAGCCCGCGTGCGGCGGCCGCTGCGACCTCCGCTGCCTCGAGGGCGCGATCGAGATCGTGGATCGCGCCCTCGATGGGCCGGACCCGCCGGGGGCGATCATCGTCGAGCCGATCCAGGGACGCTCCGGCTGCGTGGTGCCTCCGCCCGAATTCCTGCCGAAGCTCCGGGCGCTCGCGAACGCGCGCGGACTTCTGCTCATCCTCGACGAGGTGATGACCGGAGGGGGCCGCACGGGCCCTTTCTGGGCCTGGGAGCGGTACGGAGAGGCCGCGGCCCCGGATCTGCTCGTGGCGGGGAAAGGGATCGGAGGGGGAGTCGCGATCGCGGCGCTCCTCGGCAGAAAGAAGGTCATGGAGTCCTGGCGCAAGCACGTGCTCCCCTCGGGGGAAGCGCCGCACTCCAGCACCTTCTACGCGCACCCGCTCGCCTGCGCGGGCGCGCTCAAGGCGATCGAGCGGCTCACGGCCCCGGAGACGCGGGCGCACGTGGAGCGTGTGGGCACGGTATTCGCGGAAGGCCTGCGCGCGGTCGCCGCGAAGTCGCCCGCAATCGGCGAGGTGCGCGCGGAGGGGCTGATGGCCGCGATCGAGATGGTGCGCGATCGCGGATCGCGAGAGCCCGCGGCCGACGTCGCCGCGAGAACGGTGGCCGCGCTGCTACGCGAGGGGGTGCTGACCTATCCCGGCGGCGTCCACGACAACGTCATCTGCTTCACGCCGCCGCTCACGATCACGGAGGAGCAGGTGGGTTTTGCGGTAGACGCGATCGGGCGGGCGCTTCAAATGTCGTGAGGCATGTATCCGATGGGGGACTGGAAGTAGTAGTTCATCGGGTAATGCAGGAAGTTCGAGACCCGGCTCGTATAGACGCACGCGAAATCCTTGAGCTGATGCCCGAAGCGGCTGGATTCGTTTCCTTCCCGGAAAATCGATCCCCAGAACGGATTGTACGCCTGGTCGATCTTGACCCTCAGATCCTCGATCTCCGGATCCACTTCGATGGCCCGCTCCTCGAGGCGCTTGATCTCCCCGGGAATCGACTCGATCCGCGCGGCCAGCTCCAGTCGCCGCGCGGGATCCGCGCCATCGTCTCCCACGACCAGCGTGAGCCGCCGAAGCTCCCGTCCGAGGGCCGCCTTGTCGATCTCCATGTGGTGGCGCTCGGCGGATAGCCTGGAGAGCCGCTCGAATTCCTTCTCGTGCTCCTGGGTGACGCGGATCTCGCGGTCGAGCTCGGGCACCAGCATGGCCGTCCGCCATCCCAGCGCCTTCTTCGAGAGCAGGATGTCGCCGTAGGTGTGGTCTCCGAAGTAGAGGATCTGGTCTCCGCTCGCGCCGAGCGTGCGCTCCAGATAAGAGCCGTTGGCCCCGCGGACGATCCCGATCGCACCGGGGAGCGACACGGCCTCGGCCACCGGCTCCGGAGGCGCGTTGGCGGCGAAGAAGGAGGGCTTCTTGGCCTCGACCACGACGAGATCGAAGATCTCGCTCCAGTGCGACGGCGCCCCGCGTCCGCGCTCGAGCAGATGCCGGAGCAGGGCGTCCGCGTAGGTCCAGTCACTGTTCGTGAGCAGGAAGAGCTTCTTCCCGCCGCGGCGAAATTCGTCGAGGACGGTGCGCATCTCGTTGTCGAGCCGGATGTAGGTTTCGAGATTCGCCGTGATCACCGATTTCAGGCTTCCGTCCCGGTGCGCCTCGTCGATCATCTCGCGCACGTCGTCGTAGACCTGGGTGTAGTCCGTCTTCTTCTGTCCCGAGCGCTCCAACGAGCCCACGACGCACAGGAAGAGATAAACCTCCGGGAGGTGGAAGAGCGTATCCACCGAGGAGTAGTTCTCATGGCTGAGGCGGATCCGCGAGGAGCGGTAGGCCCGCTCGCGCTCCTCCGGGCGAAGCTCGCGCAGCCCGTGGTGCCCGCGCGAGACGAAGTTGAAGTAGTCCATCTTGAGCAGGTTCCCGCGCTTCTTGTCCACCACGAGGCCCCGGATCACGAACGTGGGGTCGTACTTGAGATCCAGGATCTCCTTCGGATAGTGCTTCGTCGACACCAGCTTCTGCTTGGTGAGGTCGAACGCCAGCTCCTCGACGGGAATCGGATCGTAGTGCGCCAGGGTGTGGTCGAGATCGAATCCGATGGCGCGGATCTTCGACAGGCGGAGGTTCCGGTTCACGAACACGCGGTGCCGGCGCGGGATCCTGTGCTCCCGGTACCGAAGCGCCTTGACCGAGGGATCGTGCTCTGTGGTGGAGCTCTTCGCTACGGACATTGGCGCATTGTAGGCGACTTGACGGCGCTTCGGCCACTCTCTACTGTCCTGGGATGAATCTCTGCATCTACGAAGACATTGAGGCCCAATCGTTCGGTCCGCTCACGCTCCTCCGGCCCGTTTTCGCGCTCCGGTGCGGTATTTTCACTCTCGCGGAAAAACTCGCGCTCGCGTTCCCGGAAGCCAAGCTCCATCTCCTCGTCCGTCCGCACCTCGAGGAATGGACGCGCCAGATCTATCCCGACGCCGACGTCGCCGAGCCCTCGGCCGACGACACCATGTTCGTGAACGGGCGCCTCTGCATGACGGACGACGAAGTGCTCCACTTCATGGCCGCGTCGCCCCAGGAGGTGAGCTATGTCGCGCAGGGAGTCCTCTTCGCCGCCAAGGTCCAAGGAACGCGCGTGAAGCACGTCGTGCGCCATCTGCGGGAAGGGGATCCGGACCGCGCGTTCGAGGACGTGCGGGTCCCCGCCGAGGTGCAGGCCTTTCTCGCGCGCTCCGGCGCGGACCTCATCCGCTGGAGCCCCAGGCAGATCCTCCAGGACTCGCGGTACCTCTTCGAGGGAGGGGTTGTGCGCGGGACCGTCGACACGGGCGCCCACCTCGTCAAGCCCGAGGCCATTCACGTGGCTCGCGGCTCGCGCGTCATGGCGGGCGCGATCCTGAATGCCGAGGGCGGCCCGATCGTCGTGCGCGAGAACGCGACCATCGAGCCGCTTGCGTACGTCGAGGGGCCCGCCGCGATCGGCGAGAGCTCGATCGTCCGCGCGGGCGCTAGGATCCGCGGCGGCACCTCGATCGGCCCGGTCTGCCGCGTGGGCGGAGAGGTGGCCGAGACGGTGTTCCAGGGCTACGCGAACAAGCAACATGACGGCTTCCTCGGTCATTCCTTCGTGGGCGAGTGGGTGAACCTGGGCGCGAACACCAACAACTCGGACCTCAAGAACACGTACACGCCCGTGCGAACGTATCGCTCCGCGCGGGACTTTCTCGAGAAGAAAGGGGAGGACTCAGGGCAGCTCCTCCTCGGGCTCCAGATCGGGGACTTCACCAAGAGCGGGATCAGCACCTCCTTCACGACCGGCGCAACCCTGGGCATCGGGTGCAATCTCTACGGAACGGAGACGATGCCCGCCTATGTGCCTTCCTTCGTCTGGGGATCCCCCGGATCGTTCCAGGAATATCGGATCGATCCGATGGTGGCGACGGCCGAGCGCGCCATGGCGCGGCGCGAGGTCCCTCTCGAGACCGAGCTGGATGCGCTCCTCCGCCGCGCTCACGAGGAGACCCGGAACGACCGCGACCTCTACCTGGGCGCGATGGCGGTCGCGCGCCGGGAGCCCCAGCCTTGAGATGGGATCGAGGGGGCTCCCGCCCCTTCGTGCTCGGCGGATCCACGACCCCGGCGGTCAAGGCGCTCCTGATCGCGAACGTCGCGGTATTCCTCTTCCAGGCGGTCGCCCGCGCCCTGGTCCAGGTTCGGATCGAGACCACGTTCGGGCTCGTTCCGTTCGAGGTGGTCCATCACCTCTACGTCTGGCAGCTCGCCACGTACATGTTCCTCCACGGCGGATTCTTCCACGTCGGATTCAACATGCTCGCCCTCTGGATGTTCGGAACGGAGCTGGAGTCGCTCTGGGGAACGCCGAAGTTCCTGCGCTTCTACTTCATCACCGGCATAGGCGCCGCCATCATGACGACCCTGGTCGGCCCGAACAGCTACACCGTCACCATCGGCGCCTCGGGCGCGATCTACGGGCTCCTCGCGGCGTACGGGCTCCTCTTTCCCGACCGGATCATCCTCCTCTATTTCGTGCTGCCCATCCGCGCCAAGTACCTCGTGCTGATCTTAGGCCTGATCACCTTCTGGTCCAGCATCTCGGCGACCGGAAGCGGCGTCGCGCATGTGGCGCACCTGGGAGGAATGATCTTCGGGTGGCTCTATCTGCGGGGGCCGCGGCTGCCGCGCTGGCGGAACCCGATGGGAGGAATCGGCGGCGCGTACCAGAAGTGGAAACGGGACCGGCTCCGGAAGAAATTCCACGTCTATTACCAGAAGACCCGGGGAGAGGACGAAGGCCCCGAGGACAAGCGCCGCTAGGCGGCGCCCCGCGCTCTCGGACGCTAGTACTTCCCTGTCATCAGGGCGCCCATGACCTCGTCGAGGACTTCCTTGGGCGGGCGCACCTTCTCGAGGGGCAGGGAGGCGAGCGGCGTCTTGATCAGCCGCAGATCCTGCTCGAAGGGCTCCTTGTCGGGATCCACGTAGAGGAGCCCGGTCACGAACTTGTCTTCCTGCCTTCCATGGTGGATCGTCTCGAGCGCGCGCAGCGCGTCGCTGGGATCGTAGTCCTCGCCCAGCTTCTTCAGCGTGATGCGGGACCCGTCGTGCAGGGTCACCTCGCGGCTCTCCCCCGGCGCGTAATCCACCTCGATGTTCTCGTAGCTCGGGATGAAGAAGATATCGTGCAGCGGCGCGTCGTGCTCCTTCACGTTCAGGTAGCTCTTGGTCGAGCCCTCGTGGTTGTTGAACGTGACGCACGGGCTGATCACGTCCACGACCGCGGTTCCTCTGTGGCTGAGCGCGGCTTTCAGGATGGGGCGAAGCTGCTTCGGATCGCCCGAGAAGGAGCGGGCGACGAACCCGCATCCCAACTCGATCGCGAGCGCGCACACGTCGATCGGCATCAGCTCGTTCACGCGGCCCGACTTCGCCTTGCTCCCGACGTCGGCGGTGGCGGAGAACTGCCCCTTGGTGAGGCCGTACACGCCGTTGTTCTCGACGATGTAGAGGAGCGGCACGTTGCGGCGCACCAGATGGAGGAACTGGCCGAGTCCGATCGAGGCGGTATCACCGTCTCCGGACACGCCGAGCAGGGTCAGCGTCCGGTTCGCCACCGAGACGCCGGTGGCGATCGAGGGCATGCGCCCGTGCACCGCGTTGAATCCATGCGAGCGGCCGAGAAAGTACGCCGGCGTCTTGCTGGAGCAGCCGATTCCCGAGAGCTTGGCCACCCGGTGAGGCTCGAGGCCCGCCTCGAACGCGGCCTGGATGATGCTGCCGGTGATCGCGTCGTGCCCGCAGCCGGGGCAGAGCGTGGACTTGGCGCCCTTGTAATCGGCGATGGTGAGGCCTATGCGGTTCTTTCCGTCGGTTTCCACGGGCGTCATCGGGCCAGCACTCCTTCCCGCTCCCGGACCTGATCCACGATCGACTGCGCGTCCAGCGAAAGGCCGTCGTAATGGAGGATCGACCGGAGCTTCATGGCCAGGCCGGGATAGTCCATCCGGAGCAACGAGGCCATCTGGGCGTCCCGGTTCTGCTCGACCACGTAGACGCGGTCGCAGGATTTGATGAAGCTCTCCACGTCGCTCGTGAAGGGAATGGCCTTCAGGAGCAGGTAGCTCGTCTTCAGCCCCTCGGCCGCCAGGAGATCCCTCGCCTCCACGATCCCCCAGTGGCTCGAGCCGAAGCCCAGGATGCCGATCTCGGCTCCGGGCGTGCGCTCGATCACGGGCGGAGGGACGAGCGAGCGGGCCGTGTCGTATTTTCTCGCGAGGCGATCCATGACGCGCTTGTAGGTCTCGGCATCCTCGGTGTACTTGGCCTTTTCGTCGTGGCCCGATCCGCGCGTGAAATAGCCCGCGAGCGGATGGTCGGTGCCCGGGAGCGTGCGGTAGGGAATCCCATCCTTGTCGAGATCGCGGTAACGCTCGAACGTGCCCGCCTTGGCGAGGGCTTCCGCGTCCAGCACCTTGCCGCGGTCCCAGGGCTTGTCCGGGTAGCTGAAGGGGTCCGACATCCAGACGTTCATCCCGAGATCCAAGTCCGAGAGCACGAAGACCGGCGTTTGGAGCCGCTCGGCGAGATCGAACGCGCGCATGCCGAAGTCGAAACAGTCCTCGACCGTCGCGGGGAGAAGGATCACGTGCTTGGTATCGCCGTGCGAGAGGAAGACCGTCGACAGGATATCCGCCTGCGACGTGCGCGTCGGAAGCCCCGTGCTCGGTCCCACGCGCTGGATGTCCCAGATCACCGCGGGGATCTCGGCGTAGTAGGCGAAGCCGGTGAATTCGGTCATGAGCGACAGCCCCGGACCGGAAGTCGTCGTCATCGCCCGCGCACCCGTCCACGAGGCGCCCAGCACCATTCCGATCGCCGCTATCTCGTCCTCCGCCTGGATCACGGCGAAGGTGGCCTCTCCGGTCTTCGGGTCGCGGCGGTACTGATCGAGGTACGCCATGAGCGATTCCGCGAGACTGGAGGACGGCGTGATGGGATACCAGGAGAGGAAGGTCACGCCGCCGAACATCGCGCCGAGCGCGCCGGCCTGATTTCCCTCGATGAGGATCTTCTTCTCGGTCTTGTCGCGCCGCTCCAAGCGGAAGGGCGCCGACTTCAAGTTCCGTGTGGCGTAGTCCGCGCCGGCCCTCACCGCCGCGCGATTCATATCGAGCGCCTTGGGCTTCTTCCCCAACTGCGCGCTCAGGGCGCGATCCACTTCCGTAAGATCGATCCCGAGAAGATGGGCCACGACGCCGACGTAGATCATGTTCACGACGAGCTTGCGCAGCTTGACGTCCGCCACGAGCGGCTCGACGAGCTTGTTGAACGGGATCTTGTAGACGGTCCGGTCCTCGGGAATGCGCGGAGCGGGGACGCCCTCGTTCAGGATCAGGATCGAGCCGGGCCCCATGGCGCCGATGTCCTGGACCGAGGTCTCGGGGTTCATGGCCACCAGGACGTCATTGTGGCGCGTGCGCGCGAGATAGCCGCGCTCGCTCACGCGAATCGTGAACCAGGTCGGGAGTCCCGCGATGTTCGACGGGAAGAGATTCTTACCGGAGACGGGGACGCCCATCTGGAAGATGGTCCGGAGCAGCGTCGTATTCGCCGTCTGGCTGCCCGAGCCATTGACCGTGGCCACATGGATTGAAAAGTCGTTAGTTGTCGCCTTCAACGTGATCTCCGCATCCAAACGGTTTGGGGTTGGGGAAGCGACCCATTCTCGCCCACACCCGAGACAGGGTCAAGCTCCTTCCCCCTATCACGTTGTGGGATTGCGCCCTGCGCCGCCCGCCGCTCTGTCCCGAGCGCGCTGTGGCCTAATCATTGTAGATGCGGGCCGGAAGCCCTTGACCCAAGGAAATTCCCATCACAATAATGATCGGCTCATGAGCGTCCGAACCCTACCCGAGCTCTATCTTCGCCTGGACGACGAAGTTCTCGACGAGCGCATCCGCGCGGCCAAGGAGGCGCTCGGGCGGCGGGCCGTCATCCTGGGCCACCATTACCAGCGCGACGACGTCATCGCCCACGCCGACGTGACCGGCGATTCCTTCAAGCTGGCGCGTCTGGGTGCGGCGCGCACCGACGCGGAGTTCATCGTCTTTTGCGGCGTCCATTTCATGGCGGAGAGCGCCGATATATTGAGCGGGCCCCGTCAGACCGTCATCCTTCCGGACCTGAACGCCGGGTGCTCGATGGCGGACATGGCCCCCACCGAAGACGTGCTCTCAGCGGGGGCCACGCTGGACCAGCTCGGCATCCGCTCGGTCCCGGTCACATACATGAATTCCACGGCGGAGCTGAAGGCCTACTGCGGAGAGCGGGGGGGCGCCGTGTGCACCTCCTCGAACGCGCGGAAGATCTTCGAGTGGGCGTTTCAGCGCGATGACAAGATTTTCTTCTTTCCGGACGAGCACCTGGGCAGGAACACGGGCGCTCAGCTCGGGATTCCTCTCGAGGAAATGGTTGTCTGGGATCCCGCGAAGGAATCGGGCGGGCTGACGCGGAGCGATCTCTCGCGCGCGCGGGTGATCCTTTGGAAGGGCTGCTGCTCGGTGCATACGAAGTTCCTGCTTCGCCATGTGCGGGAGCGGCGCGCGGAAGACCCGGGCGTCCGGATCCTGGTCCACCCCGAGGTTCCCTACGAGGTGGCCCAGGCCGCGGACGAGGTGGGCTCGACCGAGCACATCATCCGCGTGCTGGAGGAGGCGAAGGCAGGGAGCAGCTGGGCGGTTGGCACGGAATACCACTTGGTGAGCCGTCTCGCGCAGCGTCACCGCGACAAGAAGATCTCGATTCTCTCCAAGGATTTCTGCCTCTGCGCGACGATGTACCGGATCTCTCCGCAGAACCTTCTCTGGACTCTGGAAAACCTACTCGAGGGAAATGTTGTGAATCCGATCCGTGTTCCCGAGACGGAGAAACGCTGGGCGCGTGTGGCTCTGGACCGGATGCTCCAGGTCGGGTAACATGGCCACAAGAATTTCCTAACTGTCGGAGGCCGCGTGGCATACGTGATCGTGAAGGACATATGTGAAGGGGAGAGTTCCTGCGTGGATGTCTGCCCCGTGGACTGCATCAAGAAGGGGGAAGGACAGAACGCGAAAGGGACCAGCTGGTTCTTCGTCGTCGCCGAGGACTGCGTTAGCTGCAACGCGTGCCTCGAGGCGTGCCCCGTGGAGGCAGCGATCCTGCCCGATTAGACGACAAGGCGCTTCCCGCGTAAGTCTTTTCACTCCTGCGATTTCGCCGCCGAGTTCGCTCTCGCGACCGGCGGCGCTCTTTTTTGTCCCGCCCTGCGTTAGCTCCCCGCCCTGCTCAAGAATCCGCCGAGGCGTTCCGATACCCACTTCATGGATTGCACCGCGGTCAAACCCCTCATGGAAGCCCTTGTATCCGGATCGCTTCCGAAGTCGGAGCGCTCGCTCGCGGAGCAGCACATCTCGATCTGCGAAGGGTGCCGCCTGGAGCTGGAGCTGGTGCGGGCGATCGGGTCCCAGGAGAAGCCTCCCGCCGTAGGCCAGGAGGACTGGACCATCGATCGCATCTTCGGCCCCGAGGGAAACGCGGGGGCTGGAGCGGAGGCGCAAGCGTCCTCGCCACCGCCCGCGCCGGCGGTGACGCCGGGAGAGGCCTCCAACTCGATCTTTCCAGGCATGGATTCCGAATCCACGCCGCCACACGTCCCTGCTCCGGCTCCCGATGTCGCGGCTTGGAGCAAAGGAGATCACTCCCTCGAGGACGTCGCTGTCGCGAAGCCCGCGGGAGGGACCCCTTCGTGGGATTTCGAGCCCGCCGACGCCAAGGCAACCGTCAAGCCGCCGGAGGAGAGTCTCTTCTTCGCGGCCGAGGCGCTCACCCGGCGCAAGGGTTCGGACGGGAAGAAGTCCTCGAACGTCCGCGTGATTCTGTGGGGAGCGGGGGGACTCGTCGGCGCCACGCTGCTTGCGTTCTCCACCTGGTTCGTGTTGCACAAGGGATCGTCCAACGGATCGTCCAACGCCGACGCGCCCGGGGTCGAGTCTCACGCGAAACCCTCCACGGGCGCGACGGGTCAAGGAATGCCCGAACAAACCCCCGACCCGGGCGCCGTGCAGCCACCGGCGAACGATGACGGCGGCGCACCGCCCGAGCAGGGATCTCCCGCTCCGGACATGACCTCGCGCGAGACGCCTGACGCGAGCGCTCCTCGGCTGACCGCGTCCTCGACAGCTCCGCCGCTTCCGCTCGGATCGCGCGCGGTCGCGCCACAGGCCGCGACTCCGCGCGCACCAATCGCCACTCCCAAGCCGGTCGCGCTCGGGTCGCGCCCTTCCGGGGCGCAGGAGGAACGAGTAGCATCGGAGCTGCCGAAGCCCTCGCCTCGGTCCACGGTCCACGCGCCCGATCCAGCAGGGCCGGGGGAGAGCCATGGGCGCGCCGCGAGCCCGGTGACTCAAGCGCCGCATCCCGCGCCGGAATCGCCGCGCACCGCGCAGGAATCGCCGCGGCCTGGCCAGGAGTCATCCTCGGACGACGCGCCGCCGACACAGGCGCCTCCCTTGCACGAGACGCCGAAGCCCGAGCCCGCCGTCGA
>JBGPHU010000043.1:0-18738 GCA_041484545.1 Candidatus Eiseniibacteriota bacterium
GAGGAGGGGGGCCCTCAATGACATGCCTCGAGACATCGGTACCTCCGTGAGCTTGAAGGGGAGCCGAAGGAGCTCCCATACGTGCGCCGGCGCCTGGGAACGGATCGTCTCGAGGGGGTGGCTCTGCCGCGTCGGGGGGGTGATGCGAGTGCCCAGCAAACCTAGCACGATGCGCGGGGATGGCTACAAGAAAATTCCGAGGGGACTTGTGCGTTCCCGCGTCCGGACCTAAGCTACCCGCCGCTGATCCATGATCCGTTCGGCTCCCTAGTACTCCGAAAGAAGGCAAGGCTTGCGGAACGCGTCGAACCGATGACCGACCAGGAACGCGATCGACAATGCGTCGAGCGGATGCGCGCCGGGGACACCCGCGCGCTCGAGGATCTCTACGATCGCCATAACGGCCTCCTCTATTCTGTCGCCATGCGCATCGTGAGAAGCGCGCCCGACGCCGAGGAAGTGCTACAACAGGCGTGGCTTCAGATCTGGCGCGGAGCCGCCACGTACCATGCGACGCGGGGAACCGTGGGAGCGTGGCTGGTGACCGCGACGCGAAACGGAGCCATCGACCGCGTCCGCAGCGAGGGATCGGGCCGGCGCGCCGAGCTGACGGCGGGGGTCGAGCCTTCGCCACCGACGGAGGACGCCTCGTCGAACGCGGCACACCGTCAGATGAGCGAGCGGGTCGGAAGGGCGCTCGAGAAGCTCGGCCCCCTGCATCGGCAGGTCGTGGAGATGGCCTATTTAGGAGGGTTGACCCAAGACGAGATCGCGGAGCGCCTGAACACGCCGTTAGGCACGATCAAGTCGTGGGCACGCCAGGCGCTGCTTCGTCTGAGCGACCTCGTTCCCCAAGAGGAATGGACGTGAGCCCGCACAAGGACGAGTACCTCGAGCTTTGCGCCGGATACGTGCTCGGGAATCTCGGCGAGGCAGAACGGGGAACGCTCGAGGCGCACCTTACGGAGGGATGCCCCGCCTGCGAGGTAGAGATCAACCGTCTCGGCCGCGGGGCCTGGGCGTTCGCTGCGGCGACGCCGCGGTTGCTGGAACCCTCGTCGCTCCGGGGCCGCGTCCTCGACGCCGCGCAGCGGGAATCCGGGCCGCGCGCGGGAAAGCGCGGGGGATCGCGGGCGCCGATCCCGTTCCCAGGCAGACGGGCCGCGCGCGCCTTGGGATGGATGGGGGCGGCCGCGCTCGTGCTGATCGCGGTGTTCGGGATCATGGAGTGGCGCGCGGTATCGCGATTGAAGCGGGAGCTGGTTGCATCGCGCGAGGAAATCTCGAGTTTGAACCAAGAGATCCAGAGCGAGCGCGAGTTGTCCGCGGTGGCCATGGCGCCGCAGACGCGCGTCATCGATTTGAAGCCGACGCCGGCAGGGTCGCCCCAGCTCCATGCCCGTGTGACCTACGATCCATCGACCCGGCGCGCGCTCGTGGCGGTGAGCGATTTCACCACGCCCCCCGGGAAGGACTACCAGCTCTGGGCCATCACCAAGAGCGGGCCGTCCAGCCTCGGCCTCGTGCGCGCGGACCGCGAGGGTCGCGCCCTGATCCAGCTCACGAACGCCGGAGACCCCTTCACGCTGGCCGCGTTCGCGGTCTCCCTGGAGAACGAGGGCGGAGCGCCCACGTCGAATGCCCCGGCCGGCCCCGTCGTGATGGTGGGGAAGATTTAGGCTCGCGCCTCCCGGCGCCCGCCCCCCCTACTCCTTCGACGCGGCGTCCCAGTGCTCGGCGATCTTGCCGTTTTCGACGCGAAACATGTCGAACCAGGTGGTCGTGTACTTCTTGGTCGCGTCCTTCGGATCCTTCTCCTCGCGAACGAAGCTCAGGACGACGAGGTCCCCCTCGGCGACGATGGCGACCAGCGGAGCCTTGATCTTCGGCTCGATCGACTTGGGCTTGGAATATTTCGTGAAGAAGTCGACGAACGCCGCGCGTCCCGTGGGCACGTTCGGGTTGTGTTGAATGTACGACTCGGCCATGTACTTCTTGGCCAGCTCCATGTGCCCGCCCTCGAAGACCTCGCGCCAGAAGTCGTAGACCAAGCGCTTGTTTGCGGCCAGGCGCGCATCCGGGTTCGCGAGGAGCTGCTCATGATTCGGATTCGCTCGAACGTCGACCTGAGCCTGCGCCGCCGGCGATAGGACGAGAAACGAAACCAACCCGAGAACGCCCGCCAGTCTTTTCAACGCAACCTCCAGGTGTCGGGACCGAATCGGCAGTGAAGCAAGCTCTACCAGGTACTCCTACGCAGCTAAGACAAGTACTGATTTACCGTTAAGGTGCGTATTCCCCTTGACCACCCCCATGCGCAGGCAGAAGTTAGCCCCGGATTCCGGTTCGCTCGGTCGTGCTCACGGCGGTTTGCGGTTTCAACCTCCCCCGCAAATCCCATACATGGAGCGCAAGCTCGTGCGGAATCCGACCAGCTCGCCTGTCCCGAAGTCGGCGAGAAGGCGCCAGTTTCAGGGCGCGCCGCGAGCATGATCTAGCAGACCGCGAGCGGCGCGTTAACGGGGCCGGAGCAGTACGAGACCTCCGGCCTTTTTTTATTCCTTCCCCGCGGCCTCCTTCAGCGCCACGTCAATGCGCATGATGTGCCCCGAGAGCCAGTGGTCCAACGTGTCCACAAGCTCGCGGGCGTCGGCGGCCTGGTACTTCTTTTCCGCGTACCGTTCGCGAAATTCACCCAGGGTCTCGGTGAACTTCGCGTGGGCTTCCTTGTTCTTTTCGGCCGCGGGGCAGTGATACTGCTCCATGCACCGCTCCTCGAAGCCGAAGTGGGCGCGGGCGTAGCGTTCGAGGAACTCGAGCAGCATGCCGTAGGTCTTCTCGCCCTTCCCTTCGTCGAGCGAGATGCGGTAGTCGTCCGACATAGTGAAGAGCCTTTTGTGCTGCTCGTCGATTTGCGGGATGCCGGTGGCGTACGCCTCGTTCCACTTCATCCACCGTCCTCCTTTGTCCGAGAGATCCTCGCGCCCTCCGAGAGCACGGCCAGCATCTGTTCGTGAAGCTTCCCGTTCGTCGCGACGAGCTGCATGCCTTCGAGGTCGGGCCTACCGCCTCGGTAATCCGTGATCGTACCCCCGCCCTCCTCGACAATCAGCATGGCGGCGGCCATGTCCCAGGGGCGCGGCCCCCGCTCCCAGAATCCGTCCGTCCTGCCGACCCCGACCTTCGCGATCGCCAGCGCGGCGGAGCCGGCGCGGCGCACGGCCTGGGCCCTCATGATGAACCGGGAGAACGGGCCCAGGTTGTTCTCCTCCGGGTCCTTCTCGGCCGCGACGTCGTAGCCGAAACCGGTGGCCAGGAACGCCCGTTCGAGCGTGTCGACGTCGGTGACGCGGCGCCGCGCGCCGTTCAGCGTCGCTCCGCCGCCCCGGCGGGCGGCGTAGAGATCGTCCAGGAGCGGATTGTAGACGGCGCCGACCACCAGCTCACCAGCGGCCTGCAATGCGATCGATACGCAGAATACGGGATACTCGTGGGCGTAGTTCACGGTTCCGTCGAGGGGGTCGATGATCCAGACGCGGTCGGACGCCGAGTTGTCCCGGCCCCGTTCCTCGGCCCAGAAGCCGTCGCCGGGAAACGTGGCGCGCAGGCGCCCGATGATCCGTTCCTCGGAGCGCCGGTCCATCTCGGTGACGAGATCGATGCGCCCCTTGTACTGGACGTCCTGGGTCTTGCCGAAATGGCCCTTGAGCAGAGCGCCCGCTTCGCGCGCGACGCGGATGGCTTGCTCGAGCTCGCGCTCGAATGGGCCGCTCATTCGGTGGTCGCGGCCCTTTGGACCTGCGAGGTCTCGGCGCGGGAGGGGTGCTCTTCGCCCGCGCCCGACGCCGCCTCGCGGCGCTGCCCCTGGTACTGAAGCTCGTACAACCGCGCGTAGATTCCTCCGCGCGCGAGAAGCTCTTCGTGGGTGCCCTGTTCGCGCAACTCGCCGCGGTGCATGACCAGGATGCGGTCGGCGTCGAGGATGGTGCTCAGGCGATGCGCGATGACGAGCGAGGTTCGCCCTTCCAGGAGCCGCCTCAGGGCAGCCTGGATGACGCGCTCGGTCTCGACGTCCACGCTCGAGGTCGCCTCGTCCAGGATCAGGATGCTCGGGTCGTAATGGAGCGCGCGCGCGAAGGCTAGCAGTTGCCGCTCGCCCATCGAGAAATACACTCCGCGCTCTCCGACCTCTTCCTCGAGTCCGTTCGGCAGGCGGCCCAGCATCCTTCCGCCTCCCACCTCCTCCAGCGCCCGCTCCTCTTCCCCGGCAGGGCGCTCGCGGGCTCCGAAGCGGAGATTCTCGCGCACCGTGCCGCTGAAGAGGAACACGTCCTGCAGCACGAGGCCGATCTGCCGCCGCAGGGCGCGGCCCCCCATCTCCCGGATGTCATGCCCGTCGATCCGAATCGTTCCGCGCTGGAACTCGTAGAACCGCGTCAGGAGATTGGCGATCGAGCTCTTCCCGGCGCCCGTCGCCCCCACCAGCGCCACCTTCTCTCCCGGCGCGATCCGGAAGGAGATGTCGCGCAGAACGAAGTCCTCGTCCCTGTAGGCGAACCAGACGTGGTCGAACTCGACGGCCCCCTGGAGCCGGGATATCGGGACCGGCCGGACGGGATCTTCCACGGCGGGCTTCGTGTCCAGCAGGTCGAAGATCCGCTCGGAAGACACCATCGCCGCCTGGAACACGTTGTACTTGTCGCTCAGGTCTCGGATCGGCTGGTAGAAGCGCTCGGAGTACTGCAAGAAAGCCACGACCACGCCGAACGTGACCGTCCCTCCCAGGATCCCCAGCCCTCCATACCAGAGGATCAACGCCAGAGCGATGGCGCCGATGAATTCCACGGTCGGAAAGAAGACCGCGTAATAGAACATGTTCTGGATGTGCGCCTCCAGATGGTCCTTGTTGGCGCGGTCGAAGCCGCGGAACTCTTTCGCCTCGACGTTGAACAGCTTCACCACCTCCACGCCCTGCAGGTGCTCCTGCAAGTAGGCGTTGATCCGCGCGAGCCGAGTCCGGACCTTCCGGTAGCTCACCCGGACCTTCGCCCGGAAGATCGCGGTCGCGATCACGAGGAGCGGCACGGTGGTGAACGTCACGAGCGCCAGCTTCCAGCTCAGGAAGAGCATCGCGCCCACGATCCCGGCCAATAAGAAGATGTCGCCGATCACCGCCACGACGCCCTGCGCGAAGAGCTCGTTCAAGACCGAGACGTCCTGCGTGACTCGGGTCAGGATCCGGCCCACCGGGTGCGTGTCGAAGTACTTGGGGGTCAGGGTCTCGACGTGCCGGAAGATCTCGAGCCGCAGATCCTGCATGGCGCGCTGCCCGACCATCGACATGGTGTAGGTCTGCCAGTAGCGGAGCGCGAAGGCCACCATCAGCACGAAGACGTACGCGAGCGAGAGCGTGATGAGGCCCTGGATGGCGATCGAGGGCGCCGGTCCCGCCCCGTGTATCGGCTTGACGTAGGTGTCGATCGCGACCTTGGTGATGTAGGGCCCGGCCACCTCCAGGAGCGAGATGACCAGCAGGAGCCCCACCGAGAGGAAGATTTCCTTCCCGTACGGTTTGAGATAGCGGACCAGGCGCTTCGCGAGCCCGTGGTCGTAGACCGCGCCGACCGCCTCCTCGTCGTGCGCCGGGGAGCCGGGGCGAGGGCTCACAAGGCCTCCAGCTCTTCCACCATCTCCTCGCGATGGTAGAGATCGGCGTACAGACCGCCGCGGCGGATCAGCTCCGCGTGGGTTCCCGCGTCCACGATCCGGCCCTCGTCTAAGACCACGATCCGGTCGACGCGCAGGAGCGCCGACCGCCGGTGCGTCGCGAGGAGCAGCGTGGGCCGCGTGGGATGATCGAACAGGGCCTGCAAGATCACTTCCTCGGTCCCGGGGTCCACGCTCGCGAAGGCGTCATCCAGGAGGAGCACCGGGCGCTCGAGCGCGAGGGCACGCGCCAGCGCGACCCGCTGCTTCTGTCCGCCGGAGAGGGTGATTCCGCGCTCGCCGATGACGGTGTCGAGCCCGCGGTTGAAAGAGTCCAGATCGCTCGCCAGTCCGGCGCGCGCGACGGGGCCATCCGGACTCGGCGCCGCGTCCGGATCGTCGAATCCGAAGGCGACGTTGGCGCGGATGGAATCCGAGAAGAGGAAGCTTTCCTGGGGAACGATGCCGAACACGCGGCGCAGGTCCGCCCGCGTCCACTCCCGCGCGTCCTTCCCGCCGACAAGGACCGCACCCTCGGTGGGATCGAAGAGCCGCGCCAGGAGCGCCAGCAGGGTCGACTTCCCGGCTCCCGTGCGTCCGACGATCGCCAGACGCTCGCCGGGGGGGACCGCGAGATTCAGCCCGTGGAGCACCCACCGGTCCGATACCGGGTACTTGAAACCGACGTTCTTGAGCTCGACCTGGATCTGGCGCGCGGCGGGCTTCCGGAGCTTGGGCGCGTCGAGATCCTCCTCGATCGGCTCGTCCATGATCGCGCGGATCCGCTTCATCGAAGCCTCGCCGCGCTGGAAGAGGTTCGAGACCCAGCCCAGGGAGATCATCGGCCAGAGCAGCATCATGAGATAGATCTGGAACGCGACCAGATCTCCCAGCGAGATCCGCCCCCGAACGACCGCCGTTCCGCCGACCCAGAGCACGACCGCGTTCGCGATGCCGCCCAGGAGACCCATCAACGGGCCCATCGCGGACCACAGCTTGTTCATCTTGCGGTTCTGCTCGGTGTAGTCCTCGTGGATGGCGCGGAAGGCCCGGTACTCGCCTTCCTCCTCGACATACGCCTTCACGACGCGGATCCCGGCCAGGGTCTCCTGCGCCTTCGCGGTCCTGCGCCCGAAGCGGTCCTGGATCGCCTCGTAGTAATGGTGGATCTTACCGCCCAGTCGCGCGACCGTGAGCGACAGGATCGGCAGCGGGATGAGGGAGAGCAGCGTCAGCCTCACGTCGATCCGCAGCATCAGGGTTACCGCGAAGCAGAATGTCACGATGGTGTTCGCGAAGTACATGATGCCCGGTCCCAGGAAGTTCCGGACCGCGTCCAGATCGTTCGTGGTGCGCGAGAGCAGGTCCCCCACGCGCGTGCGCCGGTAGAAGGAGGCGTGGAGCCGCTGCATGTGGTCGTAGAGATCGTTCCGCAGCTCGTATTCCATCTGCCTCGAGGAGCGGATGAGGGTCATGCGCATGAGGAAGAGGAAGAGGCCCTGCAGCGCGACCGCTACCAGAATGAGCGCCGCGTCGCTTCCTAAGACTCCGGGCGTGGTGCCCTGCTGGAGGTGGTTGACCGCCTGGCGGACGATCCAGGGAGACCACACCTGGAACACATTCGTGCCCACGACCGCGAGGCCGCCGAGCCAGAGCGACAGGCGGTGGCGCTTGAGATACGGAAAGAGGTGCCGTAATGCTCCGAAACTTAGGATCGACTCATCTCCTCGCTAGGCGACGCTCCCCTCGGTCCAGATCAGCATCCGGCCGCACGATTCGCAATGGAGCACCGCGTCGTTCCGTCGCGCCTCCTGCATGGCCTGGGGAGTCAGCGCCTTGAAGCACGCGCCGCACGCCCCCTTGCGCACCTCCGCCACCGCGATGCCGTCGCGCGTGCCGGCGAGCCGGTCGTAGCGGGCCAGAAGCGTCTTGGAAACGCCCGGCCGCACCTGGTCGCGGTCCACCCGGATCGAGTGGATGGACTGATCGAGGGTCGCGGCCTCGCGTTCCAGGTCCGCTTCCCCTACTTTGAGCTTACGCTCTTCCTCGGTGATCCGCTGCTCGGCCTGCTTCGCCTGCGCCACGAGCCCTTCCTCGCGCTCGAAGTGCTCGAGAATCACGGTCTCGCGGTCGGAGCGCTTGGACTTGATCGCCTGGATCTCGGTCAGCATGGCCTGATACTCCTTGTTCGTCTTCACGGCCAGGAGCTGGCGTTCCAGCTTGATGCCCTCGGCCTGGATGACCTCGATCTCCTTCTCCTGCGCTCGCCGCTCGAGCCGCACGCGCTCCAGATCCTTCTTCGCGTGCTCGTGCGTGGCCTTGACCTGGTCCAGCGAAGCCTTCAGGGCGTCGCGCCGGCCCGGGATGGCGTCGCGCCGCTTCTGGGTCTCCATGAGCTTCGCGTCGTAGCGCTGGAGCTGGATGAGGGCTTCGAGCTCAGGAAGCATGGGCTGCCCCCCTCGCGGGCGTCGCTCCGGCGCTGCGCCTGGCGGAGACCACCAATAAAAAACGGGGAGCACGCCGGAGCGCGCTCCCCGCGGTTTGACCCGGGGCTCGGCGGCCGCTGTTTCGGCCCTCGCCGTTTCGGCCACTGTATCGGCCCTCGCCGTAACCGCCCGGCAACGGCTTCGCTTCATGATGGTGGGCGGTACAGGGATTGAACCTGTGACCTCTGGCTTGTGATACCAGCGCTCTCCCGGCTGAGCTAACCGCCCGCGTGATCGAAACCAAATTCGTATGTTCCTTTCTTGTGTGATGCAGCATGCCTAGGGCGAATGGGCCCACTTGGACTTGAACCAAGGACCACCCGGTTATGAGCCGGGCGCTCTCACCAGCTGAGCTATGGGCCCGTAAGTTGATCGATGATCGATACGACGGACCCGAGCCGCCCACCCTAGCATCCGCCCGGAGATCCGGTCAAGCCGCCCCGCCGCCGACGGCGCCGAAGAGCGCGCGCCACGCCGCGGGAAGTCGATCACATCATCTCCACGTAGCCCTTGAGCCGGCGGCTCCGCGTCGGGTGACGCAGCTTGCGGAGCGCCTTGGCCTCGATCTGTCGGATTCGCTCGCGCGTGACGTTGAAGGTGGCCCCGACCTCTTCCAGGGTCCGCGGGCATCCGTCGTCCGTCAGCCCGAAACGAAGGCGGATCACCTTCGCCTCGCGCTTACTCAGCGTTTCCAGAACTTCGTTCACCTCGTCCTTCAGCATCGAGAACGCGGCGGCCTGCGCGGGCGACACGACGCTCGTATCCTCGATGAAATCGCCGAGGTTCGAATCGTCGTCCTCGCCGATGGGCCGATCCAGCGAGATCGGCTCCTGCGCGGCCTTGAGCACGCTCTTGATCTTGTCCACCGGGAGCTGGAGCTTCTCGGCCACCTCTTCCGGCGTGGGCTCGCGTCCCAGTTCCTGCACCAGCCGGCGCGACGTGCGCACGACCTTGTTGATCGCCTCGATCATGTGGACCGGCACGCGGATGGTGCGCGCCTGGTCGGCGATGGCCCGCGTGATGGCCTGACGGATCCACCACGTCGCGTAGGTCGAGAACTTGTAGCCCTTCCGGTAGTCGAACTTGTCCACCGCGCGCATGAGGCCCGAGTTTCCCTCCTGGATCAGATCCAGGAATTCCAGCCCGCGGTTGGTGTAGCGCTTCGCGATCGAAATCACGAGCCGGACGTTCGCCTCGATCATCTCGCGCTTCGCCTTGTCCCGCGCGATCTCCCCGGAGCGGATCTCGGTGTTCACCTCGCGGACCTGCTCGCGCGTCATCTTGCCGTCCAGCTCGACCTTGCGCACCTTGCGGCGCGAGTTCTTCAGCGCTTTCTCGAACTCTAGCAGGATGTCGACGGTGAGCTTGCTCTCCTTCTCGACCTGCTTCGCGTCCTTGCGGCTCTTGCGCGCGCGCTTGTAGAGCGCCGCGAACTCTTCGGCGCTCTTTCCGTGGCGCCGCTCGAACTGCCGGACCTCCAGCTCCGCCTCCCGGCAGTCCAGCGAGAGCTGCTTCATGCGGGTCGCGAGCCGATCGATGAGCTTGATGTTGAAATTGAGCGCGTAGAGGTCGCGCAGCAATTCCTCCTCGGCGAGGCGCGTCTTGTCGTTGTGCGCGCGGCGCTTGTCCTCCGAGGCTCGGGCGGTTGACTTATCTTGTAATTTCGAGAGTTTCACGTGGAGCTGGCGGATGCGCTCCATGGCCTTCAGGGCCCGCGCCCGCTCGCGCTTCGGGGAGTACTCGGGATTCCAGTTGCCGAAATCGATCTGGAGGAAATCTTCGACGCGCATCTTGCTCTGTTTGAGCTTGATGCCCATCGTGAGAAGTTCCTTGATGACGGGCGTGGACCGGAAGAGGGCGGTGCAAATCTGGCGCTCGCCGGCCTTGATCCGTTTCGCGATCTCGACTTCTCCCTCGCGGTCGAGCAGCGGAACGCGTCCCATCTCGCGCAGGTACATGCGCACGGGGTCGTCGTACCGCATCGGATGCTGCAGGAGCTGCTTTTCCTGAGGCTTCTTTTCCTCGCGGCGCTTCAGTTTGAGCTTCTGCTGCGCCTCCTCATGGCTGTCGAACACGTCAACTTTGAGGTCGTTGAGCGCGATGTAGACCTCGTCCATGTCCTCCACCGAGGCGCTCTCGTCCAAAAACGCCTCGATCTGGTCGTGGAGCAGGTACTGCTGCTTGCCAGCCAGACCCTTCAATTCTTGAAGCCGGTCCGTCTTCACCCGCTTCATTCGGTTCATTCTCCTTTTCCGGTCACCCTTGCCCCGGGGCCGCCCTGGCCCTAGTGAATCGCGGGATGCGTGCTTTTCGTGTGGAGCTTTGATGCGACGTCACGCCACTCGGCGTTGAGGCTCTCCTGCAAATCGGTGTCCCCGCTCTGTTCCGCCCTCTTGATCGCGTCCCTGATCTCCTGCTTCCGCGCCTTGAGCCGGCGCTCCTCCAGCCTCTGGATCAGGTCCCGGGCCTCACGGCGGGACGCCTCGACAGTCCTCCCAGGCTCCGGGGGGAGCTCGGAGAGAAGCTGCCGGGTGAGGGGGCTCTCCGCCAGGAGCACCCTCAGCTCGTCCTCGCGCGGTGGGCGCCCCTGTGCAAGCCAGGGACGCAGAAGCCGTTGGAGCGCCGCGCTGTCAAAGCAGTTAGCTCCATTCTGGGCAGCCACTTCCAGGACCGCTCCTTCCTCTGTCAATACCCGCCCGGCGAGTTCCCGCTCCACGGGATCCGTGGGCGCCGATTCAGGTTCTGATGCCTGGATCCCGCCGGTGTCGCCGATCGATATCGTGCCAGCGGAAACCGGCGAGGCTCCGCCTGACGGCCCGCCCGCGGACGCGGCGGCTCCGGGCGTCCCGGCACGGGGCTTCATCGCCTTCCTGCCCCGGCCCCCGCCTTGCGACGCCTCCAGGAGCACCGATTCCTCGAGTCCGAACACGTCGGCTCCCCTGCGAAGGATGAGCCTCCGGCGGATGGGGTCTTCGATACGGCCCAGGAGCCCCACCAGCCTCCTCAGCCGGGCCTCGACGTTGGGGTTGGCCGCCCCGGCCCCCGCGGTTCCGGCGACCGCGAGGAAGCCCGGCACGTCGAGCGCCGATTCCAGTCTCTCGCGCAGGGCGCCCGCCCCCTCCTTGCGGAGGAAGGAATCGGGGTCCTCGCCGCCCGGAAGCAGGAGCACCCTCACGTCCACCCCGGCCTCGAGCAAAGGGTCGAGACCACGATCCGCCGCCCGCACGCCTGCCTCATCGCCGTCGTAGAGGAGGAGAACCTTGATCTGGAGCCTGGCCAGGAGCCGGGCCTGCTCCGGGGTCAGCGC
Source organism: Candidatus Eiseniibacteriota bacterium (assembly GCA_041484545.1). Taxonomy (GTDB): domain Bacteria; phylum Eisenbacteria; class RBG-16-71-46; order SZUA-252; family SZUA-252; genus WS-7. Next base: position 11,500 of record JBGPHU010000043.1, read on the forward strand.
CGTGCCACAGGTTGAGACCGCGTTCGTGAAGCCGCACGCATGGAGGCGCATCACGTCGAGGTATCCCTCCGATACGATCGCCTCTCCGCTCTCGCGCATACCCGCGCGCGCGACAGAGAGCCCGTACAGGAGGCGCCCCTTGTGGAAGACCGGCGTCTCGGGCGAGTTGAGATACTTGGGGTCGTCCCCCTCGGCGATCGCCCGCGCGCCGAACCCCGCCACCTTCCCGGCCGCGGTCGCCACCGGGAAGATCACGCGGTTCCGGAAGCGGTCGTAGTGCCCGCTCCCGTCGCCTCGCCTCACGATCAGCCCCGCCTGTTCCATGACTTCGGCCGGAAGGAGCTTCGCCAAGGCCGTGTTGAGCCCGTCCCAGCCCTCCGGAGCCCAGCCCACCTCGAAACGCGCGAGCCACGGCTCCTCGAAACCGCGCGCCGCGATGTAGGCCCGCGCCTTCTTCGCCGCCTCGCCCTGCAGGCTCGCGCGGAAGAAATCGCGCGCGAGCGCGTTCGCCTGGTAGAGCTTGTCGAACTTCTCGTCCCCCGCGCCGCGCTCCTGCTTGGGCAGCTCGATCCCGGCGCGGTCCGCGAGCATGCGGATCGCCTCGGGGAACGTGAGCTTGTCCAGCTCCATCACGTACGCGAAGACGTCGCCTCCCTTGCTGCATCCGAAGCAGTGCCAGATCTGGCGGTCGGGCGTCACCGTGAAAGACGGCGTCTTCTCCGTGTGGAACGGGCAGAGCCCCTTGTACGACCGGCCGGCTCTGCGGAGCTGGACCCGCTCTCCGATGAGCTGGACAATGTCGGTCGCGTCCCGGACCCGCTCGCGCGCCTCTTCTCCACCCATGCGAACGCTCATTCCGCCCTATTCCAGCGTCACGATCGTGACGCCGGTTCCCCCTTCGCGAAGCTCCCCAAGCTGGAATTCCTTCACCGCGGGCTGATCCTTGAGCCAGCGCTTCAGCCGCTCGCGCAGGATCCCTTTCCCCTTGCCGTGGATGATCCGCGCGCGATCCACGCCCCCCATCACCGCGTTCTCGAGGAAGGCCTCCACCGCGCGGATGGCGTCGTCCGGCTCGTAGCCGCGGACGTCGATCTCGCGCGAGACCTCGGGAATCTCGATCTCGCGCTTGAGCGCCGCCTTACCGTTGGGCCGATCCGGCCGCGATTTCGTTTCTCCGGCATCCCGCCTCAACGCTGCGATCGGGAGCATCGTGGTCGCAGCCCCGATCTTCACGCGAACCCGCCCATCGTGATCGGGGGCCGCGAGCACCGTCCCTTCCGCCTGGATCGCGGGCACGAAGACCCTGTCCCCCTCGCGAACCCGATCGACCGGCGCTCCGCGATCGGGCGCCTGCGTCCATTCGGTTTCCTGGTCGATCGATTCGGAGACCCGGCGCGCCAGCCCGCGCGCTTCCTCCAGCGTCCCGGCGGAAGCCCTCTTGTCGGCGCGAAGCTTTTTCCGGTACTCGTCGATCTGGCTCTCCAGCGTGCGCAGGAGATCGCGCCGTGCCTGGAGCTCCGCCTGCTTCCGTTCCCGCTTCTCCGACTCCAGCCGCGAGAGCGCCGACTTAAGCTCCCCTTCGCGCTCGGCGAGCCGCATCCGCGTCCGGCCCAGCTCCTCGCGCTCGCGCGCGACCTCGTTCTTGAGCTGACCCAGCTCCTCGATCAAAGCGCCTAGATCGCGCTCGCCGCGCGGCAAGAGTTCACGCGCGCGCGCCAGCACGGTGTGATCCATGCCGAAACGCTCGGCCACCTGGATGGCGCGGCTCCTCCCGGGAACCCCGATGAGCAGCGTGAAGCGGGGCCGCAGAGTCTCCTCGTCGAACGCCATCGAAGCGTTGCGCGCTCCCGCGGCCTCCGACGCGAAAGACTTGAGCGCGCCGTGGTGCGTGGTCGCGACACAAAGGGTGCGCCTCTCGAGCAGCCCCTCGAGGATGGCCTGCCCCAGGGCGGCGCCTTCGGTCGGATCCGTCCCCGAGCCCAGCTCGTCGAGGAGCACCAGCGAATCCGGGGTCGCGATGGAAATGGCCTCGGACACCCGTCGCAGATGCGAAAGAAACGTGCTCACGTCCTCCATCAGTGACTGCTCGTCCCCGATGTCGCACACCACGTGATCGAACCATGGGATTCGGGTCCCCTCCGCGGCGGGAACGGGAAGCCCCGCCATCGCCAGGAGCGCGGTCAGGCCGGCCGTCTTGATCGCGACCGTCTTGCCGCCCATGTTCGGCCCGGTCACGAGAAGCAGCGGCGTGTCGCGGTCGAGAGCGAGATCGAGCGGCACCGGCGCCGCGGACATCTCGCCGCGCGCGTGGCGCTCGACCAGGATCGGATGGCGCGCGCCTCGGAGCAGGAACGAGCGCTCCTCGGTGAGCGCGGGAAGCGAGCCCTGGACCGCCCCGGCCCAGTTCCCTACGGCCTGCGCCGCATCGAGCTTCGCGAGCGCCTCCAAGTTCCGCGCCAGCGCCTCGCGGTCGCGCCGCGCGAGGGCGCTCAGCTCCCTGAGAATCCGATTCACCTCGCGGATCTCGTCCGCGAAGAGGTCCGAGAGCTGGCTGTTCGCCTCGGCCGCCTCCCGGGGCTCCAGGAACACGGTCGCGCCGCTGCCCGAATATCCGAGCGCGACGCCGGGCACCTGCCGCCTCTGGGACGCGGGCACCGCGATCGCGTACCGCCCTTCGCGCAGCGTGACGAAACTCTCCGCGAGGGCGAGGCCGCGCGCGATCGACTCGAGCTTCTGCGCGAGCCGCTCGCGGAGCGTCTGGATGGAGCGGCGGATCCGGGCTAGGTCCGGGCTCGCGTCGTCCTTGACCTCGCCGGAGGGCTCGAGGGAACGTCCCAGCTCCCGATGAAGCGTGGGCAAGGGCTCCACGTCCGCGAGGAGCCGTAAGAGGCCGGGGGTCTCGCTCCGGCTCTTGCGGGTCCACGCATACGCGAGCGCCGCCTGATCGAGCAGGCGCCGGATCTCCCATAGCTCCTCCCCGGATAGCACCGTGCCTTCCGTCTCGAGCCGCTCGAGCAGCGCGCGGACGTCGGGGGGCGCCGCGGGCGGCGGCTCGTCGGCGGTGCCCGCGAGCGCGATCACGTCGCGATAGATCTCCTGGGCCGCGCGGGCGTCCATGAGACGCGTCAGGCATCGGATCGCGAGCACGCGGTCCCTTCCGGGCGCGGAACGCGTACGGCCCGCGATCGTCGCGATGACGGCGGGAAATTCGAGCACCTGGTGCGCGTGACTGGGAGTGCCTGAGGCTTCAGGAGAAATAGACCACCCCTGCGGCTCGCGCGTTCGTGTGTTTGAAATGGCTTTCGCTTCCGGAGGTGTGGGTTTCGCTGTTACGGACGAAGGTGCTGCGTCGGCCCAAGCGGGCGAGCGGGAAACCGGCCCCGGACTCAGATGGCGCCGATTTCCCGCTTTGATACCGATGTCCGGAGGTCTTCCCTACTCCGCTTTCATCCGGGCCATCATCTTTCTCTTTGCGGCGTTCAGCTTTCGCTTGCGCCGCTCGCTCGGTTTCTCGAAGTGCTGATGACGTCGCAAATCGGCGAGAACTCCTGCCTTCTCACACTTCTTCTTGAACCGGCGAAGGGCACTCTCGAAGGATTCACCTTCCTTCACCCTGATGCCGGGCATCCTATGAATCGCCTCCTAACCATGGTTTGAGGTGCGAAAAAAGTCGACCGTCCGCTGCCCGTAGGGCAGCATCCGCCTAACACTAATCAAGATACCCCGGAAGGGGGGATCTGTCAATGTACCCGTAACTTGCGGAATTACAAGCAATTTCGGACGAGGCTCATCAGAGTCAGGACGGCGGTCTCGGTGGTTAACCTGCTGGGGCCCAAAGAAATAGGCAAAAATCCGGCTTGGAGCAGAAACTCGCGCTCGTCCTCGGAGAATCCTCCTGGAGGTCCAACTGCAAGCTGGGCAGCGGCTTCGGAGTCCACGAGGCGAAGAGGCACGAACGGTTTGCCCTTGGGATCGGCGAAATAGCGCTTCCCACCAGCAGCCAGCGCCCCAACGCCGGCCGCAAGCGACCGCGAGGAGCCCAATCTCGGCAGACGGCTCCGGCGCGACTGCTTGAGCGCCGCGCGGGCGATGCGCTCCAGCCGGACCAGGCGCTGAGGGCCCAGGGCGCCGGACGCGCTTCGGTCGCACGGGATGAAATCCAGGGCGCTCGCCCCGAGCGGCACCGCGTGCTCGACGACCTGCTCGATGCCCCGACGATCCGGCATCCCGACGAGGACCAGGATGCCGCGGGACAGCTCGCCGGCCTCGGCGCGGTGCTCGACGATCCGACCGACCGCGCTGTGGCGCTTCACCGATTCCAGCACGCATTCGAAGAAGTCCCCTTCCCCGTTCGTCGCCTGGAACGGGGCGCCGGGCTTGGCGCGATGGACGTGGAGGAGATGATGCGACTCTTCGAGGCTCAGCTCGAGATGGTCGGGCCCTACGGATTCAGGCTCGACCCAGAATGGCGTGTCGGGGAGCCTGTGCTTCTCCAATTCAGCCGGCGCTCCGATCGGGCCGGTGGGGCGGCGGCACATTGGAATCGGGAATCGCTTCCAGCTCCGTGAAGAGCTTCTTCCCGCGATCGGTCAGCTTGCCCGGCGTGTGCAGCGTGACCCGGATGAGCTGATCCCCCGTGCCGGAGCGCTGGAGGCCCTTGAGCCCCTTTCCGCGGAGACGAAGCACCTGTCCCGATTGGATGCCTTGCGGGATGGTGACGTTGGCTCTGCCCCCGAGCGTGGGGACCTCCACCTTTCCGCCGAGCGCCGCGCGCGCGAAACTGATCGGCAGCTCGAGAATGAGGTCTTCGCCTTCCCGCGCGAAGAGCGCGTGGGGGATCTCCTCGATGTGGGCGATGAGATCGCCGGCAGTGCCGCCGCGAACGCCCGCGTCTCCGATCCCTCGCAGAGGAATGTAGTTTCCCTCCATCACTCCGGGAGGCACGCGGATCGTGATCTCCTCCTGGACCCGCACGCGCCCGTCGCCGGAGCACTTGGGGCACGGCGACTCGATGATCGTTCCTTCGCCGTGGCAGCGGTCGCACGCGGTCACGCTGATGAGCTGACCGAAGACCGATCGTTGCACGGAGCGTACCTGGCCCGAGCCGCCGCAGACGGGGCACGTCTTGGTCTTGCTGCCGGGCTTGGCGCCCGACGCGCCGCACTCCGAGCAGGGCACCATGCGCCGGATCTTGATGACCTTCTCCGCCCCGTTCGCGATCTCCTCGAGTGTGAGCGGCAATCGGATCTCGAGGTTTCGGCCGCGGCGTTCGTTCCGGCCCGTGCGGCGTGTCCCGCCCTCGTGGGTCTCCCCGCCGAAGCCGCCCATGCCGCCGAAGTCGCGCATGAAGGCGCGCAGCGCGTCCGCGAGATCGAATCCTTCCGTCCCGGTGAACCCGCCTCCGCCGGAGCCGCCCGGAAAAGGGGCCGCACCGGCGCGGCCGAACCGGTCGTAGCGCGCGCGTTTCTCCGGATCGTGGAGGACCTCGTAGGCTTCCGCCACCTCCTTGAAGCTCTCCTCCGCCTTCTTGTCACCGGGGTTTCGGTCCGGGTGATACTTCATCGCGAGCTGTCGGTAGGCCTTCTTGAGTTCGTCGTCCGTCGCGGTCTTCGCGACCCCCAGAATTTCGTAATAGTCTCGCGTGGTGGTCAGAAGTCGGGCTCCTCGGCATCCTTCGCCGTGTTCGACCGCCCGGTCCCCGCGGAATCGTGAGCCGAACCGTCCCGCGGTCCCGCGACGACGACTTGCGCGTGCCGGAGCACACGCCCCCTGAAGCGATATCCCGGGACGACCACCTCCAGAACCGCGCCCGGCGGCTGATCGCCGCCCGGCTGCTGCGCGACAGCCTCGTGCAGCTCGGGATCAAACGGCGTCCCGAGCGCCTGGACCGGCTCCATTCCTTCCTTTTCCAAGATCTGCCAGAGCCGTTCGCGGATCATGAGGAGCCCGGAATGGAACACGTCCCCCGCGCGGTCCTTCGAGTGGGCGATTGCCCGCTCGATGTCATCGAGCACGGGAAGAAGGTTCCGGACCAGCGATTCCTGCGCGAAGAGGGCGATGGTTTCCATGTCCTGCTTTCGGCGCCGGTTCACATTGGTAAGCTCGGCCACGGCGCGGAGAAGCTCGTCCTCCCGGGACCGAGCGCGATCCAATTCCTCGGTCAGCCTGGCGGGATCCTCCACTTTCGTGCCGGGCTCACCGGCGCTCTCCTCCTCAGGGGGCGCGGATTCGGCGTGTTCGTCTTTGTAATCTTTCTTACGCGTCATGAGAACTCCGCGAGTCGCGCCCCCACATAGGATACGAGGGAAAGAAGCCTGGGATACGGCATGCGGACCGGTCCGAGCACGCCGAGGGAACCGCGGAAGCTGCTCGATGCGATTCCCGTGCCGATCAGAGAGCATACGCGCATGGCCCCTTCTCCCAGCTCACGGCCGATCGTGACTCTGGCGTCGCCCGAATCCATGAACGAATCGAGCGCCCGCGCCAACGGCTCGGGCTCCGCGAGAAGGGAGACCAGGGCGCGCAGGCGATCGGCGGTCTGGAATTCGGGCTGAGCGGCGATGTTCTGGGCTCCGCCGATGCGAACGTCCATGCGCTCCAGCGCCGCGAGCATCTTGCCCGCGCGGCGGAGCGCCTCCTCGATCAAGAACCGCGCGGACGCGGGCGCTTCCTCGCGAGCGGCGAGCGCCAGGACCGCGCAGCCGGCCGGACCGCTCAGCGGAAGCCTTCCCGCGATCCACCGCTCCGCCATGCCCACGATCGGCGGATCGATGGGCGGGACCGGCCGCCACGTCGCGGACATCCCGCGCTCCCCCTGGTCCCCCAGCGCCATGAGGATCTCGCCCCCGTCCAGCGCGACCAGGTCGAAGCGTCGGACCGGAAGCGTGGCGCGAGGGCGAACTCCGACCATGGCGAGCTGTCCCGAGCTCTTCGCGAGAACGCGCGCCGCGAGGCTCTGGAAGTCTTCCGCGGCCGTGGCGTTGCGCTCGAGCGCCTTGTTGAGGGCGCGCCGCGTCCCTGGCGCGATCGGCTCCGGCTCCATCAACGCGTCGACGTAGTAGCGATACCCCGCCTCGGTGGGCACGCGGCCGGCCGATGTATGCGGGTGATCCAGGAGCCCTTCATCCTCGAGCCGCTTCATGGCGCCGCGGATCGTGGCCGGCGAGATGCTCAGATGGTAGGCCATCCGCACGTACTGCGACCCGACCGGCTCGGCCCTCGTGACGTGGCTCTCCACCA
>JBGPHU010000044.1:0-18600 GCA_041484545.1 Candidatus Eiseniibacteriota bacterium
CAAGGAGCTCGAGCGCAATCTCTGGACCTGCACCAAGTGTTCCTACCATTTCCGGATCTCCGCCCGGACCTATCTCAAGATCCTGCTCGATGAGGGCTCCTTCGTGGAGCGCTTCTCCGAGGTCGTCTCCACCGACCCGCTCAAGTTCCGCGACACCAAGCGCTATTCCGATCGCCTGCGGAGGGCGCGCGAGGAAACAGGCCTGAGCGAAGCCATCCTGGTCGGCGAGGGCTCCATCGAAGGCCGACCGCTCGTGATCGGCGTCATGGACTTCTCCTTCCTCGGCGGAAGCATGGCCTCGGCGGCGGGAGAGCGGATCGCCCGCGGCATCATGCTCGCGCTCGAGAAGCGGCACCCCCTGGTGCTCATCTCCTCCTCGGGGGGCGCCCGCATGTTCGAGGGCATTCTCTCCCTGATGCAGATGGCAAAGGCAAACGCGCTCCTGGCAAGGCTCAGCGACGCCGGCGTGCCCTACGTGTCGATCATGACCCACCCGACCACCGGCGGCGTCACGGCCAGCTTCGCTTCGGTGGGCGACGTGATCCTGGCCGAGCCGCGCGCGCTGATCGGGTTCGCCGGCCCTCGCGTCATCAAACAGACCATCAATCAGGAGTTGCCGGAGGGGTTCCAGCGCTCCGAGTTCCTCCTCGCCAGGGGAATGATCGACCGCATCGTGCACCGGAACGAGCTTCGGAAGACGCTCTCGTGGCTTCTCCAGTTCTTCGCCGCCGCCGCCAAGCTTCCGCAGAAGCCGCGCCGCCGCGCGGGCGAAACGCTGGCTCGTTTCCGCGCGGTGGGAGGCCCGATCGCATCGACCCCGGCGCCTCCACCGGCGCCGGCGAAGCCTCCCGCGGAAGCGCCTCCCGCCGTGGACGCGCCGCGGAAGCCTTACGAGCCGGCTCAGCTGGAAGGGCCGAACGGAGCGCCGGCCTTGGCGCCGGGTGCGGCGACGGGCGCGCCGGACGAGGGAGCTCCAGACCAAGCTCAGGAGCCCAAGCCCGGCGGCTCCGCGGCCTTCCCTGCCGATCAGGAGATACCCATCCGCGAATGAAGGCGCCCGCGAGCGCCACCCTCACCCGGCGCCTCGATGAGATGTACCGCTTCGAGCGGAGCGGCATGCGTCCCGGGCTCGCCGGGATCGAGCGGCTGCTCGAGGCGGCGGGGCGTCCCGACCGCGCGTTCCCATCCATCCTCGTCGCGGGCACGAACGGCAAGGGCTCGACGGCCGCGCATCTCGATTCGATCCTCCGCGCCGCTGGGCTCAAGAGCGGCCTCTACACTTCGCCCCATCTCCTTCGCTTTCATGAACGGATCCGGATCGAGGGGCTCACGATCGGGGATGAAGCGCTCGAGTCCCTGCTCGAGCGCTGGTGGCCGCGATTCGAGACACTGGCGCCCTCGTTCTTCGAGGCGGCGACCGCGCTCGCGTTCGACCATTTCGCGGCGTCCCGGCTCGACGTGGCGGTCGTCGAGGTGGGCATCGGCGGGCGCCTCGACGCCACGAACATTCTCACCCCTCGCGTTTCCGTGATCACCACCATCAGCAGCGACCACCGGGAAATCCTCGGCACCACCCTCGGCCGCATCGCCACGGAAAAGGCGGGGATCGTGAAGGAGGGGAGCTCCGTGGTCTGCGGGGTTCGGGGTAGGGAAGCTCGCTCCGCCATCCTGGCCGCGGCCAAGGCGCGGGGCGCGACCGTGAGCTGGCTGGGCTCGTCCGCGCGCTACCACACGACCCATCTGAGTCTGGATGGAACCGAGTTCCAGCTCGAAACATCCTCGTTCTCAGGGAGGCTCCGCACGAAACTCTTGGGAAAGCATCAGGCCCGGAACGCGGCGCTCGCGGCGCTGGCGGCGGAGACATGGCTTGCGGGAAGACCGCGGGAGGAGATCGCCTCGGCCGTCGAGCGGGGCATCGCCGGAGCGCGCTGGCCCGCTCGCGCGGAGCTGGTGCGCGAGGATCCGCCGGTGCTCGTCGACGTCGCCCACAACGTCGAGGGCGCGGGCGCGCTCGCCGAGACGGTGAGGGCGCTCTTCCCGGGACGGAGCGTCGCCTTCGTCGTCGCTCTGTCCCGGGACAAGGCGCACGGGGAGTTCCTGAGGCGTCTGGGCTCCGTGGCCGCGCGCTTTTACCTGACCGAGTTCGAGGGGGAGCGCGCCACCCCGGCCTCCTCGCTCCTGGCGTCCGCGCCGTGCGGGCACCTGAGCTGCCAGGCCGTCCCTTCCATCCCCGAAGCGCTGGATCGCGCGCTCGCATGGGCCAGGGAATCGGGTGGGGTGGTGGTCGTGGCCGGCTCCTTCTTCCTTCTCGCCCGGGCGCTGCCGTACCTCGAGGTTTCCGTACCCCATGCCATTTGACGGACGGCGCGTCGGCCCGATCCTGAGCCACGCCGCCGCGCTTTCCGCCGTTCTCGCGCTCGCCGCTTTCGCCGGGGCCTGCCCGGTCTCTGCCCAGGCCCAGACCGGGACCGCGGACGAGACCTATCACATGAAGGCCGACCGGCTCGAGGGCTCCGCCAGCTCCAACGACGACGTCTACACGGCGATCAACGTGACGGTCGAGCACGGATCGACCACGGTGATCGGAGATTCCGCCCACGTCTACCGCCAGCGCGAGCAGGTCGAGCTCATGGGAAACGTGAAGATCGTGGATGGATCGACCCGGATGTGGGGCGACGAGGCCACCTACGACCGCAAGTCGCGCCTGGCAATCCTGCGCGGCAACGTGCGCATCCTGGAGGGGACGGCGCGTATCACGGGCCAGGAGGCGCGCTTCTACCGGAACGAGAACCGCTCCGTCATCACGGGCCGCCCCGAGATGCAGGACTCCACGCGGACCCTGACAGCAAATCAGATCGAGTACGACCGGGGCAAAGACCAGGTCCTGGCGGATGGAAACGTGGTCGCGTTCGACCGCGCGGAGAGCACGACGGTCCACGCGGGGCGCGTCCGCTACGACCGGAAGCTGAACTACGCCTGGGCGAGCCAGAGCCCGGTGCTCACGATCGAGGAGTCCGGGGGAAAGTCCACGCGCATCCGCGGGCTCACGATGGAATTCGACAACGCGAAGCGGGCCGTCGTGGCGCTGGGCGACGTCCAGGTGGACCGCGAGAACCTCCGCGCGAAGGGGGACCGGGGCGAGTTCTACGGAGACCAGAATCGGGCGCTCCTGGTGGGGCATCCTCGAGCGTGGGACGACGAGGGCGAAGTGCAGGGGGACACCCTGGAGATCCACTTCGTGCAGCACCGCGTCGGATCGGTCCAGGTGCGCCCGCACGCGACCGTCCGGTACCAGGCGAAGGCCGACCACGGCCGCGGCGAGCGAAACGAAGCCGTGGGCGACACGGTCACCCTCTTCAATCCCGACGAGGAGACGCGGCGCGCCGTGATCGTGGGGCACGCCCGAAGCTCCTACTGGCCGAGCAGCGCGGACAGCTCTCAGGGGGGCCGCAACGTCTCGAGCGGCGACAGCATTATCGTGGAGTTCGCGGGCGGGCGCGCGCACAAGGCCACGGTCGTGGGGAGGAGCGAGGGCACCTACTACATGGCGGCCGAAGGCGACACCAGCCGCGTGAACCAGGCGGAGCGCGTGGTCTACAAGGGATCGAGGATCGTCTACGACGTGGACCGAGACCAGGTGAACGTTTTCGGCGCCGCCGACGTGACCTACAGGGAGCTGCGCCTGAACGCCGAGAAGGTGGCCTTCAACACCAAGACCGAGCGCATGCGCGCGGAGGGGCACCCGGTCCTGAACGACGCCAAGGACCGGATCACGGGCAACACCATGACCTACGACCTCTCCATCCGGCGGGGCACCATCTACGGCGGCAAGACGACCTACGAGAAGGGCTACTACTACGGCGAGCAGATCCGCAAGGTCTCGGACACGGTCCTGGACGTGAAGAACGGAAGCTACACGACCTGCGAGCTGGACGAGCCACACTATCATTTCGGCAGCAGCAGGATGAAGGTCATCCTGCGCGACAAGGTGATCGCGAGCCCGGTGGTGTTCTACATCAAGCACATCCCGGTCCTGGCGCTCCCCTTCTACGTCTTTCCGATCCGGCCCGGCCGGCACTCAGGCTTCCAGCTCCCACAAGTAGAGTTCGGCTCTTCGAGCGCCGGCGGAAAGTTCATCCGGAACGTGGGCTACTACTGGGCGGTGAACGATTACCTGGACGCGACCCTGTGGGGGGATTACTACCAGGACCTCAAGTGGATCGGGCACTCGCAGACGCGCTATCAGAAACGCTACAAGTGGTCGGGCGAGATCAACTCCTCGTTCGAGCGCACGCTCGACACGGGCTCCGTCCGGTGGGATCTGTTCGGCCGGCACTATCAGGTCCTGGGCACGAATTTCACGCTGACCGCGCAGGGGAATCTCACCAACTCGAGCGCCTACCTGAAAGACCAGTCCATCGGCCGCTCGGTCCTGCTCCGGGTGCAGCGGAATCTCCGCTCGAGCCTGGCCCTGAGCAAGAGCTGGAGCGGCGCGTCCCTGACCTTCGGGCTCCTGCGCAATCAGGACCTGGACCCGGAGCAGGGCGGTCTCCGCCTGCAGCAGCAGCTCCCGTCCTTGAGCTTCTCTTTGCCCGCGCGCGCGTTGGGCCACCTGCCGCGCGGCAAGGAGCCGGCGCGTCTCCCGTGGCTGTCCTCGACTTACTTCAGCCTCCGGTCCACGGTCCTGAACGAGCGGGACGATTACTTCCAGGCGCGGCCGGAGACGACGGTGGTTCTGGACTCGCTCGGTTCGCCGGTCCGCACGGTTGGCTTCCTGTCCGACGTCAGGACCTCGAAGGTCGCGGCGCTTCATCAGATGACCCTGACCGACGTGCGCACCCTGTTCGGATTTCTCAGGTTCGGTCCGAACATGAGCTACTCGGAGATCTTCTACAGCGAGGACGCTGCCGGAAATCGCAATCAGCGCGCGGGAATCTGGCGCGGAGGCCTGAGCGCGAACACCACGGTGACCGGAACCTTTCGGCCTTCGCTCGGGCCGCTGCGGGCCATCCGGCACGTCATCACGCCTTCGATCGGGCTCCTCTACCAGCCCGCGTACCCCAAGCTGAACTTCGTGGATGCGAACGGGATCCTGCGTCCCCGCTTCACGGGTCTCTCCGGGATCTCGCTCTCGGCTTCGGAGGCTCGGTTCCTGACGTTCTCGCTCCGCAACGACGTGCACGCCAAGTGGGGCAACGCGACCTCGCCCAAGGTGCTCAACAACCTGATCCAGCTCTCGACCTCGGGCAGCTACAACCTCCTCGCCTACCGGACGGGACAGCGGGCTCTTTCCGACCTGTCCAGCAGCCTGCACCTCCAGCCGTTCAATCGGGGAGCCGTCGACATGAACTTTACGCACAACCCCTACGACGGGAAGCTCCTCGGCTTCGGCGTCTCGAGCGGTCTTTTCTTTCAGGGGGTGAAGCGCGCGCAGGCTCAGGAAGAGAAGGTAGAGCTCGATCCCACGGCGCAGGCGGTCCAGGCGCCGACCGGCTGGACCCCTCCCGGCCTCGTTTCCTCGGATCTCCCCTGGTCGCTCGGACTCTCGCTGAGCCACAACGGATCGGCCAGCCGGCTCACGACGGGCGGGTATTCCCGCTGGAACGCGAGAACGACGGCGAACAGCTCGTTCGGAATCAATCCGACGAATCATTGGCGCGTGGACTACTCGACCCAGTTCGACGTGGAGAGCCGGAAGATGATTTCCCAGAATTATTCGGTGAAACGCGACCTGCATTGCTGGGAGGCACAATTCACCCGGAGCATTTCCGGCGGCATCACGGAGTACTACTTCAAGATCAACGTGAAGAATCTTCCGGAGGTCTACTACGAGCAGGGATCGCGTGGCCTGCGCGGGTTCGGCGGAATCCAGAATGCGTTTTGATACGGAAACCCGCGCCGGCATCAGGAATCCATTTGACACCCCCTGGGGCGCGTCGTACGTTGACGCACCCGTTGTTCAGACGAAAGGAGGTGAGACGAATATGAACAAGACCGAACTCATCGCCACCGTAGCAAAGAAGACCGGTCTTTCGGCACGCGAAGCGCGCGCCGCCGTGGAGACGCTTTTCTCCCCCGGCAAAGAAGGTTTGATCGCCGCCGCCCTCATGTCCGGGAAGAAGGTGCAGATCACCGGCTTCGGGACGTTCGAGACCCGCAAGCGCAAAGCCCGCGATGGCCGCAATCCCCAGACCGGAGAGCGAATCAAGATCGCGGCATCCCGGTTCCCGGCATTCCATGCGGGAAAGGCTTTGAAGGAACGCATCAAGAAGTAACCAACCCCATCGTCTTTGCGAAGGAGCGGGCAGGGTCGCCTACCCGCTCCTTCTCTATTTCCGGGGGAACAGGAGTCTCCCTCCTGCCGGGATCCAGGGAAGGCGAATGCTGCCGAAATATTGAACCTGACGGCCTTTGCGGGGTATATTCCGGGCGTTAACTCAGACTTGGATGGAGGTGAATTTCACTGACGCGATTCAGGTCTCTTCTCTTTCTCCTTGTGGCAGCGGGGCTTGCGGCATTCAGCGCGCAGCTTCAGGGGAAGGGTGCGCCGTGCGACATCCTGATACAGAGCACTACGGATGTGTACGGCGAGCTCGCCCCCTGTGGCTGACACGCTCACCCGCTCGGCGGACTCGCCCGGAGGGCGAGTCAGTTCAAGGTAGGCACACTCAAGTGCCCCAACCACTTCCGCGTGGATTCGGGCGATTTCTTCGGGGCGGCGGGGGTTCAGGACTCCCTGACGACCGAGTTCATGGTCAACGCCATGGACAAGCTCGGATACGACGTCGTGACCCTGGGTGAGCGCGAGTTCAACTTCGGTCAGGCGTTCCTGCTCGGCGCCTTCAAGAAGACGAAGATCGACCTGGTCTCGGCCAACCTGGTCTACGCGGACACCAAGAAACCCTTCGTGAAGCCCTACGTGATCCGGAAGATGTGCGGTGCCCGCATCGCGTTCTTCGGGCTCATCGGCAGCGACGTCAAGATCCGCACCCTCCTGAGCGAGCGAGCGCTCGAGGTCAAGGATCCCATCGCGACCGCGAAGGCGCTGGTGCCCGAGCTGCGCAAGAAGGCCGACATCGTCGTCCTCCTTTCGCACATCGGGCTCACGGAAGGACAGCGTTTGACGCTGGAAGTGCCGGGAATCGACGTGATGGTCTTCGGGCACCAGCCCGGCCTCTTCCGGGAGATCGCGAAGACGAACAACGTGATCAACACGCGGGCCGGCGAGCGCGGGCAGTACATTCCAGGGATCCACTTGGTGGTGGAGGACGGCAAGATCGCCTCGTATGACGGCGAGGTGGTTGCCCTCGACGACAAGGTCCCCGCCGACGACGAAATGAACCGCTCGGTGGATGCCTTCAACGACGAGATGAACCGGCGCTTCTCGAACGCCGCGCCCGCGAACGCGCCCGCGCAGGCGCCCAACACGCCGCTCGCCGGGGACCACTACCTGAGCGAGAAGAACTGCCGCCGCTGCCACGAGGCCGAATACCAGATGTATTCCACGGAGCAGCACGCGCAAGCCTTCGCGACGCTGACCAAGAACCAGCGCGATGCCTCGCCCGATTGCCTGCCCTGCCACGTCGTCGGGTACGGCAAGCCCGGAGGCTTCGTCTCCAAGCAGACCACGCCCGACCTCGTGAACGTGCAATGCGAGAATTGCCACGGCATGGGGACCAAGCACCCCGCCAAGGGAGAGGCCGCAGCCGTCGTGGGTCCGGACGTGTGCCTCACGTGCCACACCCACGAGCAGAATCCGGATTTCGACTACGACAAGGCGCTTACCCAGATTGTGCACTGGCATCCCTAGTCGTCCGGCCGCGCTGATCGCCGTCGCGGCCCTCCTCCTCACAAGCGGCTCCTCCCGGGCGCAGTCCATCAAGCTCGTCTCGCTCTCGCTTCCTCCGGACGTTGCGGCGGGGAGTTGGGTCTCCTACCAGGTGAGCGTCCTGTCCAGGAACCGCGCGCCCCGGCGCTTCACGCAGCGACTCGCGATCGTCTCGCGCGAGGGCAGCGGGGCCGAGGCGGGCGCGTGGGTGGAGCTCAAGACCTCGGAGAGCGGCAAGACTCGAATCGAGCGGGGATTCTTCATGCGGCCGGACGCGGGGAAGGAATTCGCGGACCCGGGCTTCGGCGCCGACGCTCCGAACCCGGGCGCGCCGAGCGCCGAAGGGCCGAGCGTGGGCGCGTCGGGCGCCGTTGCGTCGGGCGGCGACGCGGCGCCGAGGCTCAGGCTCGCGCGGTACCAGAGGCTCACGGCGGACGGGAAACTGTACGAGTATTCCATCGATGACGAGGGGGCGCCGCTCGCCGACGAAGACGTCTCCGCCATGGACCTCTTCGAGTTCGGCGGAAAGGTCGAGATGGATAGCCTTGCCCCCGACACGCTCCGGATCGGCCGCAAGGTCGTCCCGTGCCATGTCCGGCGAATCCGGAGGTACGGAGACCAGAACTGGGAAGGGGACGACACCACGTACGTGAACCGCGCGGTGATGGCCCGGACCATCTGGACGAACCCGTGGATCCCTGTGACGGGTTACGCCCGATCGGTCATCGAAGTCTCGCCCGAGCGGGTCTCGATCCGCGCCGCCGCGCCGCCCGACTCGGCTGCCGCTTCCCCCCCGGCGGCGACACCCGCCGGGACCGACGCAAGCCCCGGCGCCGCAGCCGGCGCGGGGACCGCCCCAAGCGCGGGAGCCACCCCGGTAGCCGCAAGCGCGGGCGCGAGTTTTTACCGCGCCGAGGTCACCCTGACCGACCTCGGAAATGACGCCGTTCCCGAGATCACGCAGGCTCCCGAGCCCGCTCCGCAAGAAGCCGCGCCGAGGCCCAAGACCATCATCAAGTAGGCCTCACCCGCCGCCGATTCCCACTCCGCGGCCCCGCTCCCCTCCCGCTCGCTTCGCGGCCGCCCGCGGCCAGCTCCCCAAATCGCTCCAGATCAGCCGTCTTGGGGCCGATACCTGCGCTGGAAAGCCGGACTCGGCATCGAGCCTTTCCTTCGATCTAAGACGGAGCATCCATGGCAACCGGTGGACGAAAGCCGCTCGGACAGAGCCTTCTCGAACAGGGGCATCTCTCCCGCGAGGGCCTTGCCCGCGCGCTGGAGGAGCAGCGGCGCACGGGGCAGGCGTTGCGGGAGGTCCTGCTCCGGCTCGAGCTGGTTTCCGAGGAGGCGATCCTCGACTACTACGAGGAGCAGCTGGGCATTCCTCGCATGGATCTCACCACGTACGTGCTGGAGCCCGAGATCGTCCGCCTCGTGCCGGAGCGGATCGAGCGCCAGTACAAGCTCGTTCCGCTGTTCAAGATCGGCAACACGCTCACCATCGCGATGGTGGATCCGCTCGACATCGTGGCCCTGGACGAGGTGAAGCTCGCCACGGGGCTCGAGGTGGAAGTGGTGGTCTCGCCCGAGCCCCACATCCGCGATGCGGTGGATCGCTACCATCCACTGGGCGGGGGCCTGGAGATGCTCGTTCGCGAGCAGGGCCAGAGGCAGGGTGTCGGCGGCGAGGAAGGCGTGGTTCGCGCCGAAGAGGACGGACCGGTCATCCGATTCGTGAACGCGGTCGTCCACCAGGCGGTGCGCGAAGGAGCCTCCGACCTCCACTTCGAGCCGGACGAGTCGAATCTCAGGATCCGCTACCGTGTGGACGGCATCCTTCGCGAAGCCTCGATCCAGTCGAAGTCGATCCACGCGTCGGTCGTCTCGCGCGTGAAGATCATGGCGCAGCTGGACATCGCCGAGCGGCGGTTGCCCCAGGACGGGCGCGCTCGGATCGAGATCTCCGGCAAGGAATACGATCTGCGCGTCTCCACGTTCCCGACCATCCATGGCGAGAACGTCGTGCTCCGCGTTCTGGACAAGTCGAGCGCGCTTCTCGAAACGTCCGAGCTGGGCCTTGCGCCGGAGCCGTTCGAAGATCTGGCGCGGATGATCGAGCGGCCAAACGGCATCGTGCTCGTCACCGGTCCGACCGGAAGCGGGAAGACCACGACGCTCTATTCCTGCATCGGGAAGATCAATACCGTCGAGCGGAACATCGTGACGCTGGAGGACCCGGTGGAATACCACCTCCCGTCGATCAGGCAGACGCAGGTGGACCCCGACGTGGGGCTCACGTTCGCTCGCGGTCTCCGGGCGCTCCTACGCCAGGATCCCGACGTGATCATGGTGGGCGAGATCCGAGACGCCGAGACCGCCGAGATCGCGGTGCGCTCCGCGCTCACCGGGCACCTCGTCCTCTCGACGCTGCACACGAACGACGCCGCCGGCGCTCTGCCGCGCCTTCTGGACATGAAGATCGAGCCCTTTCTCCTCTCCTCGGCGATGCTGGGGGTCGTGGCGCAGCGTCTCGTGCGCCGGGTGTGCGAGAAGTGCCGCCGTCCGAGCGAGCCCCCCGCCGAGGCGCTCGCCGAGCTGGGCGCGGCCGCCCTCCGGGGCGACTTCGTCGTCGGCGCCGGTTGCATGGCCTGCGGCCAGACCGGCTACCGCGGGCGGCTCGGAATCTTCGAGGTCCTGGTGGTGACCGACGAGATCCGCGACCTGATCGTCTCGCGCGCCTCGACCGAGGACATCGCGCGCGCCGCGCGCCGCGCGCGCATGGCCACGCTGCGCGACGACGCGATCCGGAAGGCGGCCCAGGGAATCACGACGCTCTCCGAGGTCATCCGCGTCACGCGGAAGAACGTCGCGATCCAGGACCTGGACCAGGACGTCATGCCGGTCCGGAAGTAGACGATGCCGGCCTTCCGTTACCGCGCCCTGAGCCCAGCGGGAGAGGCGCAGCAGGGGCTTCTCGACGCGCCCGACCTGGATCAGGCCGTGGACCGTCTCCACAACATGGGGCTCGTTCCCGTCCGTCTCGAGGCCCAGGGCTCGACAAAGTTCCGGACGGACGGGATCCCGTTTCTCCAGAAGAAGGTCGCGCCCCGGGATCTCATCCTCTTCACGCGCCAGCTCGAGACGATGCTCGACTCGGGACTGCCCATTCTCTCCTCGCTGGAAATCCTTCATTCCCAGGCGACGCATCCGAGGCTCAAGCCCGCCATCGACGCCGTGCGCAAGGACGTGGAGCAGGGCTCCACCCTGACCGAGGCGTTGCGCCGCCAGTCGGGCTGTTTCCCGCGGATCTACGTCAATCTGGTCAACGCCGGGGAAGAGGGCGGTCTCCTGGCCCAGATGCTGGATCGCGTGGGGACGCTGCTCGAGTACGAGGCCGAGACGGAGCAGCGGATCCGCTCCGCCACCTTCTATCCGACCCTGATCGTGACCGAGCTTGGGCTCGCGTTCCTGGTCCTGATCAAGTTCGTGCTGCCCCGGTTCGCATCGCTCTTCCGGAAATTCGACACGCAGCTCCCGCTGCCGACCCGCGTGCTGATCGGGCTCAGCGATTTCTTCGAGAAGCAATGGTTCCCGTTTCTGTTCTTCGCCGGGTGCGCGGCGGTGGGAGCGGTCCTCTGGAGCCGGACCGATCGCGGACGCGTGACCATCGACCGGTTCGTGATCACGGTGCCCATCTTCGGCCCCATCTTCCTGATGACGATCATGTCCCGTTTCTCGCGCGTGCTCGCGGCGCTCCTGGCGAGCGGTATTCCCATCGTCCAGGCCCTTGACATCGTTCGCGGCGTCGTGGGGAACCGCGTCGTGGAAACCGAGATCGACAAGATGCGGGACGGGGTCGTGGCGGGGATGGGCCTGGCCGACCCGCTCAAGGGGAGCCTTGTCATCCCACCCCTGGTGGTCAAGATGCTGTCGGTAGGCGAGGAGACCGGCGCGGTGGACAAGATGCTGCTGCGCGTCTCCCGATATTACGATCAGGACGTCGATTACGCCGTCAAGAACCTCTCGACCGCGATCGAGCCGGTCCTCCTCATCATCCTGGGATGCGCCGTGCTCTTCACCGCGTTGGCCGTCTTCCTGCCCCTCTGGAACCTCATGAACGTGTTCCGCCACTGAGCCGCACGGAAACATAAAGTTCGCCTCGCAAGTTGCCGATTGCAATGCATGGACACAGGAGTACCGGCCCGGGGGACCGGGGCCCACGAAGCATCCATCACGGAGGTTGTGCTCATGTACCGGAGAGGCTCTGAGAGCGGTTTCACCCTGATCGAGCTCGTGATCGTGATCGTGATCCTCGGCATTCTCGCCGCGGTCGCGATTCCGAAGTACGAGGACATGCGTGAGCAGGCCCGTACGGCCACGTTGAAGGGGCAGCTCGGCGCGATCCGCTCCGCGATCGCAATCCAGTACGCGCGCAACGCCCTGAACGGCGCGGCCACGTTCCCGACGCTGAACGGCACGATCTTCGCGGACGGCAACGTCCCGAAGGAGCCGGTGAACAACTCCAGCGCGGTGAAGACGACGGCCGGGGTGGACAACGCGGGCGGCTGGCAGTACATCGCCGCGACCGGCATCGTGAAAGCCAACATGAACGCGTACTCGTCCTACTAGACCACGCAACGTCAGAAGGGCGTCAAGACACGCGGCCGAGGTGGGAGCGAATGCTCCCACCTCGTACGCCATTCGGGGGGTAGCTCCCGTGGATCGGGGGACTCGATGAGATGGACGCGCGCTGGGGCAGGGAGCCTCTTCGCAGCGGCGATCGCGGCCTTTGTCTATCGGCTAACGCTCTCGCCTTCCGTGGGCGCGGGCGACAGCGGCGAGCTGATCCTTGCCGCCCACTCGCTGGGAATTCCTCACCCCCCGGGCTACCCCTTGTGGCTGCTCCTCGCGCGGTGTGCCGACCTCCTTCCGTGGGGAACCGTCGCGCTCCGGGTCAACGCGCTCTCGGCTTTGCTCTGCGCCGCCGCGGTGGGGCTCTTCTACCGCCTCGCCGCCCGCTGCGGGCTGAATCGCGCGGGCCGCATCGCGGCGACGATCGTGTTCGGCGCCTCGACGCTCGTCTGGGACTCGGCGGTTCAGGCCGAGGTGTACTCCCTCGCCACGACCGTCTTCCTCGTGCTGGCCCTTGCCGCGATCCGCGCGCGGTCGACCAGGACGGCGGGTGCCAAGTCCGACGCGATCTTCTTCTTCGTCGCGGGCTTAGCACCCCTCGCGCATCAGACGCTCCTGTTCCCGGCGCTCGCCCTTGCCGTGTGGGTGCTCCGCCGGCGCGCCACGCCGGCGCGGTTCCTCGGCGCGGTCGTCTGGGCGGCGGCCGGATTCTCGATCGTGTTCCTCCTGCCCGTGAGGAGCGGCGCTCATCCGTGGCTGGACTGGGGGCACGACCAGAGCCTTGCTGCCCTAGGGGACAACCTTCTTCGCCGCAACTACGGAGGCCTTCGCCAGAACCCGCTCCGCCTGGGCCTCGCCGTGGACGAATGGGTGGCGATGGGTGGCTTGCTCCTCGCCTCGTGCGGTTTCGCCGGCGCCGCGCTCGCGGCGATCGGAACGGTGACGTCGGGTCGCGCGCGCGTGGCGCTCCTTCCGTTGACCCTCGCCGCGCTCACCATTCCTGCCGCGCTCGTGGTGTTCCTCGCCTTCACGCCGGACGCGGAGCACCTGGCCCAGATCGGGCCCTTCCTGATTCCGGTTGTCGCCGCGGCCGCTCTCTGGGCGGGCGCCGGCGTCGGGAACGGCCTTCGCCTCCTACCGAGAATGGCCCGCGCGCCGGTCGCTTCGGTGTGCGCCCTGGCGCTGGTCGTCACGTGCGGGTTCCACTTCCATCTCTGCGATCGAGGCGGGTTCCGGCTTCCCGAGCGGTACGGCCGCGACCTTCTCTCGAGCGTTCCGAACGGCGCCACCCTGGTCCTGGACGGCGACAACGAGACCTTCCTCACGGCGTATCTCTCTCGCGTCGAGGGCTTCCGGACGGACGTGACGCTGGTGAACCGGCGAGGCTACGTGTTCGGCGATCCCTACGGACTGCGCGGCGTTCCACGATCGAGATGGCCGGAGATCCAGCATCGCGTGGACCTGGAGCGACTCGCGACGTCCCGCGCGCCGGTCTACTACGCCACGCCGCCGGTCGACCTGGCGCGGGCGGGAGTGCAATTCGAGAATCGAGGCCTCGTGTACCTCGCGACGGTCGCCGGCTCGCAGGCGACTCCGGCCCGCGTCGCGGAGGCGCGCGCGTGGCCACGGAGCTCGGACCTGCTTCCCGGCGGTCCGGAGCGCTACGACTACGTGACCCGCAAGCTCGCGATCAGCTACTCGGGCGCGCGGGCGCAGATGCTCTGGGAAGCGGGACGCGTGCAGGAGGCGCTGCCGTGGTTTGAGGACGCGGCGCGCGTGGGGTTCGACTTCCCGGCCGCGAGGATGAACCTTGCCGTGGCGGCCGCGGCCACCGGGAACGCGGAGGTCACCCTTTCGGAGCTTCTCGCGGCGTTGAAGCTGGCGCCCTACGACCCCGAGCCTTCGGCGCGCCTCGCGGTGCTCTTCGCCGTCGCCGGGCGCTACAAGGACGCCGCCTTCTACTTCGAGCGCGCGTACCGCATCCAGCCGTCCGCGGAGCTGGCCGGCAACGCGGCCCGAGCATGGGCGCTGGCCGGCGAGAAGAAGCGCGCCCTGTACTGGGAGGCCCGGGGATGACCTCGCGAGGATTCAGCCTGACCGAGCTGATCGTGATCATCTCGATCCTGGGCATCCTGGGCTGGGTCGCCTATCCCAAGATGGCCGCCATGGACGAGATCAAGCTGGACGCCGCCGCGCGGCGTCTCGCGGGGGACCTTCGCTACGCGCAGAGCCTCGCGATGAGCCGGCGTGTGATCCACGGAATCCTGTTCGATCCGGCGCTCGAGAAATATACGGTCTTCGCGCCCAACGCGGCCTCGCCGATCACCGATCCCGCCGACCGGGCGAGGCCCCTGGCGGTGGACTACACCTCGCGCACCGAGTTCCGCGGAGTGCTGGTCCAGTCGGCGACGTTCGGGACCACTCCCGGCGTGACCTTCGATTACTTCGGGGTCCCGCGCGATACCGCCGGCGTGGATCTCACCTCGACCGGCAGCGTCGTCCTGAGCTACCAGGGCCAGTCCGACACGGTCCTCGTGGCTCCGCAGACCGGCATGGTGACGGTCCGATGAATACGCCACGCCCGGGCGGCGGACCGGCGAACGCCGGATTCACCCTTGTCGAGATCGTGCTGATCATCGTGATCGCCGGGATCGCCATCCTCCCGCTCAGCATGCTCTTCGCGAACTCCTCGATCCACTCCAGCGACGCGCGGAACGCGACCCTCGCGGCCCAGCTCGCGCAGGCCAAGATGGAGGAGCTGACCGCGGACAAGAACTCGCCCGCCCGGGGGTTCTCGTACCTCGTGACGGGGAACTACCCGGCCGAAAGCCCGGTAACAGCCTTCGCGGGCTACAGCCGCTCGGTCTCTTTCAGCACCGATTCGACCTATGACGGGGTCACGTTCCGCACGGTCAACGTGACGGTGACCTGCGCCAACATCCCGGCCGTGACGGTGACGACATGGTTCACGAGCTACTGACCCCGCGCCGGCGTGCGGCGGGCTTCACGCTGCCCGAGCTTCTGATCGTGATCGTGGTCGCATCCATCGTGGCGATAGCGTTCTCCGCGATGTTCATCGAGGCGGTCAAGACCTACCAGTTCATGGACGCCGAAAAGGGCATGCTCGAGGACGCCCGCTACGCCGAGGAGCGGGTCGCGCGCGAGCTGAAGCGCGTGCGGGACAACACGAGCATCTCGGCCGCGAGCGCGACCACGCTCACCTTCGTCGATCGGTCGAGCGCCACCGTGAGCTTCTCCTGGAGCGGGGTGTCCGGCGCCGATCTCCTCTACACCAAGAGTGGATCCTCTCAGAGCCTCGCGCGCGGCGTGGACTCGCTCGCGTTCCAGTACTGGAAGCAGGACGGCACCGCCGCAACGCCCGTGCTCTCGCCCTCCGCCACGGACATCTGGCGCGTCACGGTCTACATGCGGCTCATCAAGGGATCCCAGACGGTGGCTTCCTTCGGCTCCGTGTTCGTGAGGTCTTTGTGATCCTCCGCCCGTCCTCCTTCGGGGCGCCTCGCGGCTCGGAGCCCTCGACGGCCGCGCCGGACGCGGGCTTCTCCGTGGTGCTCGCGGTGTTCGCGATCCTCATCCTGCTCACGCTCGGGATCGCGATGGTGTCGATGATCGTCGAGGACTCCGACCTCTCGGTGGTGCACGTGCGCGAGAACCAGGCCTTCTACGCGGCGCACGCCGGAGTCGAGTACGCCATCGTGAAGCTCTCGACCAACTGGTCCTGGGGCGGGCTCGCGTCGCCGGGGAAGAACGTCGGCGCGGGGTCCTTCTGGATCGCCCCCCCCGACGGGGTGGATGAGAACGGAAACGCACTCCCCGCGGGACGGAAACGCATCGTCTCGAACGGGGTCGTGGGGAACACCCTGAGACAGATCCAGGTGCAGCTCTCCGGCGGCAGCATCTCGACCTACGCGGGCACGGGCGCATCCGGCGGCTCGGGCGATGGTGGCGCCGCCGCTTCGGCCACCCTGAGCGGTCCGAAAGGCGTGGCGATCGCTTCGAACGGCGACGTCTACTTCGCGGACACGGCGAACAACTCCATCCGCAAGATCGCGGCCGCGACGGGGATCATCTCCACCGTCGCGGGCAACGGAAGCGCGGGATTCTCCGGGGACGGAGGGCTCGCGACGGCGGCCGGAATCAAGACGCCCGAAGACGTCTTCGTGGCGGCCAACGGCGATCTCTACATCGCGGACACGGGACACAACCGAATCCGGAAAGTCGTGGCCGCGACCGGGATCATCTCGACCGTGGCGGGAAGCGGAAGCCCCGGATCGAGCGGGGACGGAGGCGCCGCCACGTCGGCCAAGCTGACCACTCCGGATGGGATCGCCGTCGCGTCCAACGGCGACTTCTACATCGACGATCGGGGGAACAACCGGGTGCGGAAGGTGACGGCCGCCACCGGGATCATCACGGCCTTCGCGGGCACGGGGACCGCCGGATATTCCGGAGACGGCGCGGCCGCGACTCTGGCGAAACTGAGCGCGCCTGAAGGAATCGACATCGCCGCAAACGGCGACGTGTACATCGCGGACGCGGGAAACAACGTCGTCCGCAAAGTGACGGCGGCCACGGGCCTCATCACCACGTATGCCGGGACGGGTACGGCGGGCTTCACCGGGGACGGAGGCGCGGCCACGTCGGCCCGCCTCAATGGCGCCAAGGCCGTGCGCCTGAATTCGGCCGGGGACCTGTACATCGCGGATACCGTGAACAATCGGATCCGGCTCGTTACCGCGGCCGGGATCATCACCACGGTCACCGGCACGGGAACGGCGGGCTCGGCCGGAGACGGGGGCTCGCCCACCGCGGCGCAGCTCAACGCGCCCGGTGGAATCGCGGTCGCCTCGAGCGGCGCCTATTACATCTCGGACTCGAGCAACAACAAGATCCGGAAGGTCAGCGGCAACCTTGCCGTCGTGGCGTGGGTCGAGACGCGGACGTAGGAGGAACGCACGTGAGCGACATCCAGAAGAAACCATGGTGGAGCGGCCTCGGAGTGCTCCGTCCAGGCCCGCCGACGAGCGGCGGTCCGATCCCGCGTGGCCACGGGGCGATCCCCGCGGGACGCATGCGCGCGCTCCTCGCCTCTCCCTGGCCCGACCTGGTCGGCGTGGATCTGAGCGACCGCGCCGTGCGCGTGGTGCACGTCGTGCGGCGCGGCTCCCGAATCGCGCGGGTCGAGAGCGGAGAGCGTTTGCTTCCCACCGCCGAACAAAAACCCAGCGACCTCCGCGTGGCCCAGAAAAGCGCGCTTCGCGACCTGGTGCGCGAGATGGGTCTGCGCGGCAAACACGCGGCCGGGGCCGTTTCGGGGAACGAGGTCGTGATCCGCCGCATGGCGCTGCCCGAGATGAGCCGCTCCGATCTCATGGCCGCCCTGGGGCTCGAATGCCGCAAGCACGTGAACTTCGCGATCGAGGATTCCGAGATCCGTTACGAGATCGTGGGGCGCTCCGATCGCGCTGGAAACCCGGAGCTTCTTCTCAGCGTGTGCGTGGCGCATCGTCGCAGGCTGCACGAAACCCGCGAGGCCCTGGAAGAGGCGGGGCTCCGCGTTTCGCTCCTCACGACCCGGCCGGTCGCCTTGAGGGCCCTGGTTCGGGCCGCGGCGGCCTCGTCCGGGGACGAGGTGGTCGCGTATCTGGACATCGGCGGGACCAGCACGCACATCACGGTGCTCAAGGGAGACGACGTGCGCTTCTCCCGCGAGTTCGGCGTGGGAGGGGACACGCTCACCGAAGCGCTCCGGACCATCGTCGTTCCGGGGCACGGCACGGTGGAGCTCTCCTACGACGAGGCGGAGGCCCTGAAGCGGGCGCACGGGATCCCGTTCGGGGCGGAGGAGGCCGGCTCGGCGGGCCGGATTCCGCTCTCGGCCGTCTCGATCATGCTCCGCCCCATCCTCGAGCGGCTGGCGCGCGAGCTCTGGAACTCCTTCGACTACTGCAACGAGCAGTTCCAGGGGGAGGCGGTCAGCCGCCTCGTCCTCCTGGGAGAGGGATCCCGCGTACGGAACCTTCCCGAGTACCTGACGGGCGTTCTCAAGTTACCGGTCGCACGCGCCGATCTTGCAGAAAGCATGGGGGAGGTTTCGCGGCGCGCGCCGAGACGGGCGC
>JBGPHU010000045.1:0-18367 GCA_041484545.1 Candidatus Eiseniibacteriota bacterium
GAGAGCTTCCCGCCCCATATACACGTGGCCCTGGGCGATCTCGCGGACCCGCGCTAGAGGTAATCCGCGTCCCTCGGCGACCCGCTTCGTGAAATCATCGTAGAGCTCGAGGATGCCGCGCTTCACCACTACGCGCTCGCGTTCGTCCAGGTTCCGCTCCGGGATGGTCACGCCGACGAGGGGAAGCGTGAGCCCGCCCATGAGGTCGGCGCTCCTCCCGATCTGGACGTGATCGGAGGCCATGCCCAGCTTCTTGCCCAGTCCCTCGTTCCACGCCCAGCCGCCGATCACTCCGATCGAGCCGGTGATGGTGAACGGGGATGCGGTGATCCGGGCGGCGTCCATGCTGATCCAGTAGCCGCCGCTCGCAGCCACGCGTCCCTGGCTCACGTAGAGGGGCTTCCCCGCCTTGCGGTACGCCTTGATCTCGCGCGCGACCAGGTCCGACGCGAGCGGATCGCCCCCGGGAGAGTCGGCGCGCAGGACGACCGCCTTCACGTTCCGCTGCTTGCGGAATCTCGCGAGCGCTTTCGAGGTGGCGCGGCCGCGAATGCCCGTGTCCATGGCGCAATCGCCTACGGCGTAAATCAGCGCGATGGTGGGCTTGGGTCCCCAGGAGTCGTCCGGCTGCCACCGGGCCGTCCGCGCCGCGCGCGGGCTCTGGAAATACACGCGGCGCGCCGCTGCCGCCTTCGCGCTCTCGCGCAACCGGTCCGCGCCCCCGATCTCGTCGATCGCGTGGAGGTCGAGGAGGCGGCGCGGCCCGAGGTAAGGCTCCTCGTTCACGGTGGAATCGAATTGCGCCCGCGTCATGCGTCCCGAGGCCACGATGCCCTGTGCCAGCTCCTCGTAGGTCGCGCGGACGAGATCCACATGCTGCTCGCGGTCCGCTTCGGACATCTCGCGCCGTGAGAAGGTCTCCATGGCGGACTTGTACTTGAGATAGCGCCACTCCTCGAAGCCGATGCCCAGCTTCGCGAGCGTGTCCTTCATGTACGTGCGCGAGCTCTGGACCCCGGGCATCAGAAGCGTTCCGACCGGATCCATGACGATCCGGTCCGCCGCGGTGGCGAGATAGAAGGCCCCCGTTCCGGCATGATCGATGTAGACCACCGATTTCTTTCCGGCGCGCCGGAGATCCAGCAGCTTCTCCCGGATCTCCCAGATCATCTCGATGTTGGCCTGGAATCCCGAGAGGTTGAGCGTGACGCCGCCCACGGTGGGATCCTGACTCGCGAAGGCGAGATCGTCGAGAATCCGTCGCAACGGGAGGGAGCCCTCGTCGAAGAGCCGGTACGACTGATAGACGGCGTCCCCCTTGAGATCCATCTCGAGGAAACGCCTGCCCCGGAGCAGCCGCGCGGCGGGATCGAGTCCACGTAGAGGTGGGTCCAGGCGCACCGCGTAGTTCGTGGCGCCGAGATCGGAGCTCTGGTAGCGCGAAAGCGTGCGGAATCCCGTTCGCGCGAGCGTCACGCCGAGCGTGAGCTGGAACCGCTCGTGCTCGCTCCAGCGGCCGGCTGCCTCCAGGCCGGCGACGGGGCGGATCGCGGCGCCGAAGGACGCGGCGCCGTCGTCCAAGTGCTGGTGGTTCCCGATCGCGTAGTCCGCGAAGAGGAGCACGCGCGGGTCCGAGAGCGGCCTCACGCCCAGATCGAGCACGCCCTGGCTCTCCCGCGCGGTGAGCCTTGCCGTTGATCCAAGCGAGAGCCACGAGGTGGGCCGGATGATCCGCCCGGCGGCGAAAAAATTCTTCCGATCGAAGGCGGAGCGGCCCGGGCCGGAGAAACCGTATGCCATGCCCGCGGCGCCCATGGGGTCCCGCCAACCCAGCCCGATCTGGTAGTCCCCCACGCCGCGCGGCCCTCCGGCAGCCGGGAGAATCCGATGTCGATAGGAGAACCCGAGTGCGCGGCCCGCGGAAATCCCGTAGTCCTCGCGCCGGTCGCCGAGGGCCTGGCGGTCCGACCACCAAAACGCCGTCTCGGGCCTCTCGAGAAGCCCCCACTGCGCCGGGTTCAGCATGGCCGCCATCGAGCCGTCGTCGGTCCCGGGCGTCGTCGCGATGAGGCTCGATTCTTCGGCGTACGGGGGGAGCGCCCCCGATGCGGACGCGCCCGGAATCAGGGCGGAGGCGAGGAAGAGCGCGGCGAAGAGTCTCATCGGTCCTTTTCGCGCCCGGAATCCGAGGGCGAAGGCTCCTCGCTCGCGCCGCCGCCCTTCAGCACGGCGTAGATGGCGCTCAGCACGAAGAGCACGAGCACCGACCCGATGCCGATCCAGCGCGGGATCTCGAAGGAAACCAGGTGGATCGCGTAGAGATATTCCAGGAGCAGCTTCACGCCGACCCAGGCGACGATGACGTAGGCGCCGTCCACAACGGCCGGATAGCGGCGCACCAGAGAGAGGAGTTGTCCGATGAGCACGCGCATCATGACGATACCCGGCAGCCCGCCGCACAGGATCACCCAGAGCTTCCGCGACATCCCCACCGCGACCAGGATCGAATCGATCGCGAAGACCACGTCGGTCGTCTCCACCCGGACCACCGTCGTCCAGAACAGCGTGAGCCCGAGGAAGGTCGTCGCCGCGGGGTGGGCGCGTCCGCTTCCGCTCGCTCCCCCGCCGCTGCCCGCGCCGCGCGCGCTCCGGTGCAGGAAATGCCTGATGGGGAGGTAGAGAAGGTAGATCCCCCCGACAAGCTTCACCCAGTCCATGTGGATCAGGTGCACCGCGGAGAGCGTCGCGATCACACGGAACGCGAACGCGCCGATGATGCCGTACTGGAGCGCCTTCCTCTGCTGGCGCTTCGGCAGGGGCAGCACGAGGACCGCGAGGACCAGCGCGTTGTCCGCGCTCAGCGCCGCTTCCAGCAGCACCAGGAGGCCGATCGTTACAAGGTCGGCGCCTTCGATCGAGAAGGGCATGGAGAGTCGAATGGTACCCCAATTCCGGGCTATAGTGACCCGTCATGATCGGACGAACGTTGTCGCACTACCGCATCCTGGAGAAGATCGGCGCGGGAGGAATGGGCGTCGTGCACCGCGCCCGGGACGAGCGCCTGGGCCGCGACGTGGCGATTAAGATCCTTCCGGCGGGAGCGCTCGACGACGCCTCGGCGCGGGAGCGGTTTCGCCGCGAGGCGCTCGCGCTCTCGAGCCTCAACCACCCCCATATCGCCACGATCTACGACTTGGACCGCCAGGACGGGGTGGACTTCCTCGTCATGGAGTACATCCCCGGCCGCACGGTGGCCCACATGGTGTCCGGGAAGGCGTTGCGCGAGTCCGAAGCCGCCTCGATCGGATGCCAGATCGTCGAAGCGCTCGAGGAAGCTCACGAGCAGGGCATCGTCCACGGCGATCTCACGTCCGAAAACGTGATCGTGACGCCGAAGGGCTGGGTCAAGGTGCTCGACTTCGGGCTCGCCACTCTGCGCGGACCGATGCTCCAGGGCGCCGAGACGGCCGCCTACACCGGCGAGAGCGTGGTGCGGGGAACGCTACCCTACATGGCGCCCGAGCAGCTGCTCCAGGGCCGAGCCGACGCGAGAACCGACCTCTACGCGCTGGGCGTGCTTCTCTACGAGATGCTGACGGGGAGGCTTCCGTTCCACGAGGCGCTCGCCCCCGCGCTGATCGACGCGATCTGCCACCGCGCGCCCGCGCCTCCCGGAACCTTGAATCCATTGCTCTCCAGCTTGACCGACCGGGTCGTGCTCCGCCTCCTCCACAAGGATCCCGAGCGGCGGTATCAGAGCGCCGGCGAGCTGAGCGGCGATTTGCGCCGCATCTGCTCCACCGGGCCCGCCTCGTTCGCGAGGGACGACGCGGAGCGCGCGGCCGACCGGCCGAGGATCGACTCCATCGCGGTGCTGCCGCTCGAGAACCTCTCGGGGGACCCCGAGCAGGACTACTTCGCCGACGGGATGACGGAGGCACTGATCGCGGGGCTCGCCAAGATCCAGGCGCTTCGCGTCATCTCGCGCACGTCCGTCATGCGCTACAAGGGCACGCGGATCGGCCTGCCCGAGATCGCGCGCGCTCTCGACGTGCAGGCCATCGTGGAAGGATCCGTGCTCCGGTCGGGGAGCCGCGTCCGGATCACGGCGCTCCTCGTGGACACGGAGACGGACCGGCACCTCTGGGCCGAGACCTACGAGCGCGACGTGGGCGACATCCTCTCGCTCCAGGCCGAAGTCGCGCAGGCCATCGCGGGCGAGATAAGGATCTCGATCACGCCTCAGGAGTCGGCGCGGTTCGCGCGCCGGAGCCCTGTGGACCCGGACGCCTACAACGCATATCTAAAAGGGCGCTACCACTGGGAGAAGCGCTCCGAAGAGGGTCTCGCGAAGGCGCTCCACTTCTTCCAGGAGGCGATCGATCGCGACCCCACCTACGCGCCTGCGTACTCCGGGCTGGCCGACTACTACATCACGCTCGGAAATTTCAACCTGGCGGAGTCTCATGACGTCTATCCCAAGGCCAAGGCCGCCGCGCTGCGCGGGCTCGAGCGGGATCCCGCCTCGGCCGAGGCTTACACCTCGCTCGCGAGCGTCAAGGGGAGCTACGAGTGGGATCGCGAAGGAGCCGAGAGGGACTTCCGGCACGCGATCGCGTTGAATCCGAACTACGCCAATGCGCACCACTGGTACGCCGACCATCTGGTGTCCCTGGCGCGATTCGAGGAGGCGATGGAGCAGATCGCGCGGGCGCAGTCCCTCGATCCCCTGTCGCTGGTGATGAGCGCCGACGCCGGCGGCTACCTCTTCTATGCCGGGCGGTACGATGAGGCCATCGCCCAGGTTCTGAAGACCCTGGAGCTGGATCCCCGGTTTGCTCCCTCGTACCGGCAGCTCGGGGGCATCTACGAGCAGAAGGGGATGTTCCGGGAGGCGATCGAGGTCTTCGAGAAGGCGCGAGACATGAGCGGCAGCGCCACCTATTCCCTAACGGCTCTCGCCTACACCTACGCGCTCTCGGGCCGCCGCGAGGAGGCGCTGAAGATGCTGGCGCAGCTCGATGAGATCGCGAAGCGGAAGTACGTCTCGCTCTACAGCCTGGCCGCGGTCCATGTGGCCCTAGGCGATTTCGACCGCGCCTTCGAGCTTCTGGATCGCGCGGTCAAGGCCCACGACCGTGCCCTGATCTGGCTCAAGGTCGCTCCGAGATTCGATCGCGTGCGCTCCGATCCGCGCTTCCGCGCGATTCTGAGGACCGTGGGGGCGGGCTAGCTAGGCGGGCTAGCCGGTGGCTTTGCGGGCCTCGCGCGCGACCCGCGCGGATTGCCACGCGTGGAGCACGAGCGCGACGGTGATGACGGCGTACGCCACGAAGACGCGGAAGTACTCGCCGATCTGGGCGTCTCCGGCCAGAGCCTTCCCGGCCAGCGGCGAGACCACGAAGAGCGTGTGGAAGAGCACGGTGCCGATGAGCGCCTGCCCCACCGTGGCCTGGGTCACCGTGGCGCCCGAGACGAGAAGCGCCGCGATGGCGAACATCCCCACCTGCTCGTGCGAGCTGTAGGTGTTGAGCGTCCCGATGTTCTGCAAGAACAGGAGCTGTCCCCAGGCCGCGAGCACGGTGGAGAGCACGGTGGCGATGATCCGGTTCCGCTCCACCGGGATGCCCGCGATCGCGGCCACGTGGTCGTCCTGACCCATGGCGCGAAACTGCTGCCCCAGCCGCGTGCGGAAAAAGAAGAGCGTGAGGAAGCAGAAGGCGAGGACGACGGCGTAGGTGACGACCGGGACCCGGACCTCCACGCCCTGGAGCTGGAACCGCACGCGGACCAGATCGTCGATCGCGTACTGGATGGTGCTCAGGTCCACCGTGTTCCGGAGGCCATAGCCCTGGGGCAACACCATCGAGGCGCTGTGGAACGGAATGAGCGACCCCACGGCGAAGAGAAAGAGAAGCTGGTAGAGGCCGTTCGCGAAGAATCCGGCGATGAGCCCCGTGACCATTTCCCGGCCCTTCGCGCGATTGAAGAGCGATCCCGTCGCGATCCCGAACAGGATGGCGATCGGAGTCGCGAGCGCCCAGGCCAGGCCGAACCCCCCGATTCCGGTGACTCCCCACTTCACGACGAGGATCGCCGCCACCTGTCCGGCCATGGCGCCGATCACGATGCCGAAGTTCAGGCCCAGCCCCGCGAGGATCGGGATCAGGAGCGAGAGCACCATGACCGAGTTCCTTCCCATGCGCACGAGCATCTCACTCAGGAGAAACGGGGCCGTGATCTTGGCGACGACGATTCCGAAGAGGCAGAGCGCGGCAAAGAGGATCGGGACCAGGTGGCGGAGGAACCCGCGCTTCACGTTCAGGATCTCGCCGTTCGGGTCAGGGCGTAGAGGATCATTCCATTCTGGATGATGAGCCTCGCCGTCTCGGAGATATCTCCCTGGATCACCTGGCTCGTGACCGGGAGCGCCACGGTGAGAATGGACTGGAAGAGGAACGTTCCCACGAGGACGTGCCCGATCGTGGCGCGCGTGACGCTCGCGCCGCCGATGAGGATGCAGGCGATCGCCGGGAAGGCCATGAGAAGCGGCGCGGTGTAGAGCTGCACGAAGCCGTAGGATTGGCTGAAGATCACGATCCCGATCGCGCCCAGCACGGTCGAGAGGACGGTGGCCTGGACGCGCGTCCGCTCGTCGGAGATGCCGGCCGCGCGCGCGAAGCGCGTGCTGGAGCGCGCGGCGGCGATGGTGATCCCCATCCGCGTGCGAAAAAAGAGCCAGACCAGGAAGCAGAGCGCCCCGAATACGGCGAGGGTGCCCCCGGGGATCCGCATGCCGGCGAGATCGAACGAGAGCCAGCGGTCCAGCACCTTGTCGTAGATGCCGCCCAGGCTCAGCGTGGTCCGGAGCCCCTTGCCCCCGATCGCCCAGACCAGGGTCGGATTCTTGAACGGCGCGAGGAGCCAGAAGACCGACATCATCGAGACGATCGCGAAGCCGAGGTACGTTCCGACCATCATCTCCTGCCCGCGCGTGCGGTTCAGGAGCCAGCCGTAGCCCGCGCCCACCGGGATCGCCAGCGCGACCCCGATCCCGGTCGCCAGCCCCAAACCCGCCACCCCCTGGACCCCCGCGTTGAGCGAGATGACCGCGCCGACCAGTCCGCAGACGATCCCGAGCGGCAGGCCGAAGTTGAGCCCGAGCCCGCCCTGGATCGCGGGCAAGAGCGCCAGGACCAGGATGCCGTTCCGACCGACGCGCACGATCGAGTCGGAGATGAGCCCGCGCAGGTCCATGTGCGTGGCTACCGCCACCGCGAAGAGGACGACGAGGAAGACCGCGATGAGGAGGCGCGGGATCCCGAACTCGCGAAGCGGGCCAGGGAGCTTCACGCGGCCGCTTGCGCGGTCTCCCCGGCCATCGCGAGCCCGAACTCGGCGTCGGGGGCGTCGGGCGGGAGCACGGCGGCGATCCTTCCCCGGTACACGATCGCCACCCGGTCCGCGATGGCGCGCAGCTCCATCAGCTCCGAGGACGTGACGACCAGCGCCACCTCGTGGTCCCGGTTCAGCGCGGTGAGGATCTCGAGCACGCGCTGCTTCGCGCCCACGTCGATCCCCCGCGTCGGTTCGGACACGAAGAGGAGCTTGGGCCGGAGCGTCATCGCGCGCGCGACGCAGACTTTCTGCTGATTCCCGCCGGAGAGCCGGCGCACCTGCTGCGACGGGCCCGTGGTGCGGATGTCGAGCGCGCGGATCATCTCGAGCGCGTGGGCGCGCATCGCGCCGTGGTCCAGGACGCGCAGCGCCGGGATGGGGAACGGGTGGAGGAACCGCCCGTGCGCCTCCAGCGCCGAGAGGGCGATATTGAGCTCGATCGATTCCTCGGGCAGGAGGCCGACCCCGCGCCGGTCCTCCGACACGAAGGCGAGCCCGCGCTCCAGCGCCAGGCGCGGCTCGTTCAGCGGGAAGAGCGCCTCGCCGAAGATCACGCGCCCCGACGCCGGATAGAGCCCCATGAGGCCATTGGCGATTCCCAGCTTCCCGTGCCCGGCGAGCCCACCGATTCCCAGGATCTCTCCCCGTCTGATTGCGAGCGACACGTCCTCCACTCGCTCTCCGGGCATGTCCACGCGCAGGTGCTCGACCGCGAGCACGGGCTCGGTGGTCGGCGCGAAGAAGCGTCGCTTCGCCGTGACCGCGGCGGGCCGGCCGACCATCAGCTCGGCGATCCGGACGACGGTCGTGCTCTTGGGATCGGGCGTGCCCACGATCTCGCCGTCCCGGAGCACCGTGATCCGGTCCGCCACCGCCAGCACCTCGTCCAGCCGGTGCGTGATGAAGAGGATGGCGTGCCCCTTCTTGGCGAGGCCGCGCATGATGGCGAGGAGCTTCTCGGCGTCCGTCTCGGTGAGGACCGCGGTGGGCTCGTCGAAGATCAAGAGCTTGAGATTCGCCTTGTCCACCTCGCGCGCGATCTCGATGAACTGCATGTGACCGACCGGCAGCCCCGCGACCGGGAGCCACTCGTCGATCGTAAGGCCCACCGAATCTAGCGCGCGGCGCGAGTCGGCGCGCATCGTGGGGATGTCGAGGGATTCGAGCTTCCGGCCCAGGACGCGCGAGACGGGATTCGGGAGGGTCGGCTCGCGGTTCAGCTTGATGTTCTCCGCGACGCGGAAGCCCGGCAGGAGCATGAACTCCTGGTGCACCATCCCGATTCCCGCCTCCATCGCCTCCGCCGGGGAGCGGAAGCGCGCGGGAGCGCCACCGAGGAGTATTTCGCCCCCGTATCCGCCGGTCTCCCAGATGACCGGCATCCCGAAGAGGATGTTCATGAGGGTGGACTTGCCCGCGCCGTTCTCGCCCACGAGCGCGTGGATCTCGCCCTCGCGAACCGAGAGCGAGACACCCTTCAGGACGCGGTTCTGCTCGTATTCCTTGACGATCGAGCGAAGCTCGAGGGCGGGCGGGTTGGCGGCGGCCGGTGGGGTCATGTCGTGGCGCGAGAGCGTATGCTAGGATTCAGTTCGATACAAGCCGACGCCCCGTCGGCTGCTCCCGAATGCCGGCCTCTAAAGAGGCTACTGTGCTGATTAAGAGCAAAGACTCCTCAGCCCTCGCTGTTCTTCTCGCGTTGTCCCTCGCTCCAATCCATGAGACAGCCAGCCCGGATGGGCGAAGCCCGTCACTAGCAGAACCAAGCGAGTCAGAAGACGCATCCGTCCAAACAGACCAAGGGATGCTCTATCTAGGGGGCAACCAGATGAAGGTCCCGTACGAACTCTCATACGTCAAAGGCCGATTTGCGGTGAACGGGCTCGCTCTTCCGCTCTCCGAGCCGCTGGTTGCGCCAACTCCGAAATACACTGCCCAGGAGCGGGCTCAGATTGCCTTTGGGCAAAGGGTGGGAGACGTCGCCGATTCACTTCGTGCCGTGGGAATGAGCCCACAACAGCAGGGAGAAGTAATCCGACTAATGTGCGCCCACAGCTCCCTTGTTGATTCCGTCGCCGTCGCACCTCGAGGCGTCACTTGGTGGTTCCACGGCGGAGGGCGCGATTTCCCGAGGCAAATTCAGGTCGAATTGGCCCAGAAGTGGGTTCCCGTCAAGCCGGTCAGCCAGCGGGAGAGGGAAGTGAATGAACTAGGACGGATCCGCGGATTTCTCGAGACCGGCAGCGCAGTGTTCATTCTGGGCGAGGGTAGCAGTGTCATCATGCCGCCAGAAAAGGCCGACCCGCTGGTGGCACAAGCGCGCACCGGGAAGGCATTAGGGGGCACGCTACCCCTCCTAGAGGCGCAACTTCGCTCCCCGGTCCAGCTGGAGCGAGTCAAGTGACCCTGGGATGAACTGCACACGAAAAAGCGCCGCGCAGTTTCGCCCCGCACGGCGCTTCATATTTCGGATCCTGAGCGGCTAGCTAGTAGTAGATATTGCTCACCAGGAACAGGTAGCTGTTCCCCTTCTTCTCGTCGTACTTCGTGAGCGTGATCGGGACGCCCGCGTGCTGCTCCATGGACGCCTTCACGGTCGCCTGATCCTTGTAGTCCGCCTTCTTGAGCTGCGCGTCGACCAGGAGGTCGGTGATCGCGCGGATCGAGAGCATCACCTCGGGCACGGGCCAGGTCGCGAAGTGCCCGGTCATGTGGTGCTCGGCGATCACCTTCTTGTTCTCGGCGTTGATGTAGGCGAAATCCCCCGCCTTGTCCGGCGGGATCGCGATCCCGAGCGCCGTCGGATAGCCATGCGTCGGCGACGGGCAGCACTGCTCCGGCACGTAGCCGCCGTCGTTCAGCACCGTGCGGATCATCGGGTCCATCATCCCGCAGTTGGTGGAGAAGAACGCCGTCTTCTGCCCGTACTGCTTCAGCTCCCGGGGGACGTCTTCCATCACGAACTGCTGCGTTGCCGGCAGTCCGCCCTCGCCCATCGGGTCCGGCGCGGTCACGAAGTGGAACTTGATCCCGTTCTCCGCCGCGGCGGTCTTCATGATGTCGCGCCGCCGGGCCAGAAGCTCCATCGACATGTGGCGCGGGAAGGAATAGTGGACCAGGTCGGTGACGCCCATCTTCTTCGCGACGGCGATGATCGTGCGTCCGCGCGCGAGCTGGTCGGGCTGGATGGAGATGTCCGCGGTCGCGTTGACCATGTCCGGATCCTCGTGCGCCTCGACCATCCCGATCAGGATGTCGGGGCGCTTCTCGCGGATCTTCCGCACCGCGGCCACGGTCCCGGGAACCGCCTGCCCGACCACGATCACCTTCACGTCAGGATCGGACGCGAGGCCGACGAGCTGCGAGATGACCGTCTCCTGCTCCTGCATGAAATTGTCGGGGTAGGTCACCATCTTCACGTGATCGGCGCCGTACTTGGCCACGACCATCTGGCCCGCGCGGAACTCGTCTTCGCCCTGGGATACCGTGCCGGTCATGATCCCGATCTTGAACGGGATCTGGACCTCGGGCGGCTTCGCGGCGGCCGAAGCCTGCGCCTTAGCCGTCCCGCCCGTATTGCTGCTGCAACCGGCGAGGGCCAGGAGGAGAAGCGAGGTGGCTCCCGCGAGGGAGCCCATCGTGGCGAGGCGCCCGCGTGGCGTTCGGCGTTGGGTGCGGCTCATTGAACGAACCTCCGCCCGCGACCGCGGGCTTCTAAGTTCCGTCGAATAGCGATGGTGAGAACCCTCAATGGGCCTATCGGT
Organism: Candidatus Eiseniibacteriota bacterium; assembly: GCA_041484545.1. Taxonomy (GTDB): domain Bacteria; phylum Eisenbacteria; class RBG-16-71-46; order SZUA-252; family SZUA-252; genus WS-7. The sequence continues at coordinate 11,163 of JBGPHU010000045.1, forward strand.
AGTCTACCAAAGAGATACCCCGGCCGCCAACGGTTGCGCCGGCTTCGACGCGATGTCGCTGCCGGTGAGGGTCTTGCAGTCGGCGACGTGACGCGATAGGTTCGGCGGCTCATGCCGTTCTTGGTCTGGGCCGCAGCGTTTCTGGAAGGGTTGTCGCTCACGCTCGTCCAGGGGTACCTGCCGCTCTACGTGCGCCAGTCGCTCGGCGTCACGCACTTCCTCGCGGTCGGCGCCGTGGTGGCGGTCCCCGCGCTCGGCACCTTCATCGCGAGCAATTTCTGGGGCGGTCTCTCCGACGTGAGCGGCCGGCTCAAACCCTTCGTTCTCGTCGGGCTCCTGGGCTACGTGGCCGCGCTCTCGGGCTATCCTTTGCTCCGGAGTGTCGGCGCCATTCTCCTCTGGTCGGGCCTGGCCTCGCTCCTCTACGGAACCCTCGCGCCCTCGCTCAAGACCTACGTCACGCTCGCCCGCCCGGATCGCCGCGAGCACGCGCTCGCCTACCTCCTCATGTCCCAGAGCACCGGCTGGTTCGCCGGGAGCGTCGGAGGCTCGCGTCTTCTCGAGGGAGCCATCGGGCCGGGATTCCGCGCGGCTCTCTGGGTGACGGCGGTCCTTCTCGCGGCGCACACAGCACTGGTCGCGTTCCTCCTTCGCGACCAGCGGCGCGAGCCGGTGGAACGGCAGTCGCGCGGGTGGCTCGCGGATGTCGCGCAGGACCTGGCCTCGCTCTACGAGAACCCGATGCTCTTACAGGTGTGCGTGCTCATCTTCTTCCTGGTGGCGGGGAACTACATCACGTGGGGGTTCTTCTCGGTCTTCTTCGTCGAGCATCTGCACGCGAGCATGCGCACGCTCGGGATCGCGCTGGGAACGTCTTCTCTGCTCGGCATCGCGCTCATGCCCGCGGTCGGCCCCCTGGTGCGGCGCTTCGGCGGACACAGGATCCTCGCGATGGGGACGACCTTCTACGTCGTCATGTACCTGGGGATGGCGGTCACGAGGAACCCGATCGCGATCGCGGCGCTCTTCGCGATGCCGCTCTTCGGCATGGTCAACGTGAGCGCGAACACGCTTGCCGCGAAGTACTCCGGGCAGGCGCAGCGGGGTGGCGGCCTCGGCGTGCTGAACGGAACCTACGCGCTGGCCACCATCGTCGGCCCGCTCATCGGCGGCTGGTTGGCGGACCGCTCGGGGCTGGGCGCGATCCCCTGGGCCTCGCTCGCGTTCGCCGCCGTGGCGACCGCCATCGCGTGGAGCACGGTTGCCCGGAGAAATGGCGATTGAATCGGGTACTCCTTCCTGGTATTCTCATTGTCGGTTGGAACCGCAAACGCGACTGGCACCCCCTGAATTCAACCTGGCGCAGAAAAAGGACTTAACCTCCAGATGAGAGCCCCCTTCGCCGTCGTCGTCCTTCTCCTTTTCGGATTCGCTCTGATCCCGACCTCATCCCGTGCGGGTGCGGCGACCGGCTCGCTGAATCGCTCGGACAGGCCAGCCGCAGGCGAAAAGAAGCTCCCGTGGCTCGCGTTCGACGCGGCCGCCGAACAGGCCAAGAAGGAAAACAAGCACATGATCGTGGACGTCTACACGACGTGGTGCGGCTGGTGCAAGGTGATGGACCGCCAGACCTACGGGAATTCCGCCGTGGCGAGCTACCTGACCCAGAATTTCGTGCTGGCGAAGGTGAACGGCGAATCCTCCGCCGAGATTCACTGGAAGGGAAAGGTCATGACGGAGCGGGCCTTCGCGCGGTCGGTGGGCGTGACGGGATTTCCGACCACGTATTTCCTGAAGCCTGACGCGGACATCATCGGGGGCGCGCCGGGCTACATCCCGCCCGACAACTTCATCATCTACGCCAAATACGTCAGCACCAAGTGGTACGAGAAAGGCACGCCCCTCGAATATTTGAAAGCCACCGCGCAGGACACCCCGCAGCCCGCGAACTGACGCTTCGCGCCCCGGAAACGACCCCGCTTCACCCTTCGCGCCCCGGAAACCACACCGCTGAAACAACATAGGCCCCTTACGCCTCCTTGACGTCCCCGTGGCGACTCCTTACGCCGCCTTGATGCCTGTCCCGGCTAGCCTTGAATCATGAGTGACGCGTTCTGGATCGCGGCTGTTCTCGTTCTGATTCTCCTCACGTTCGGTCTCATCCGGCTCTTCGGTCCAACGGAGCCGCGCCGATGAGCCCGCTCCACGCGATCGCGCTCGTCGTCGCGGTTCTCCTCTTCGTTTACCTCGTGATCGCGCTCTTCCGCCCGGAGAAGTTCTGATGCTCACGCCCGCCTGGCTGGAGATCCTGATCTATGTCGTGGTCCTGCTTCTGGGGGTGAAGCCGCTGGGCCGCTACATGGCCAAGGTGCTCGAGGGGAAGCGCACGCAGCTCTCACCGCTTCTGGGAGGACTCGAGCGGTTCTGCTATCGCGTGGCAGGCGTCACTCCCGAGGACGAGATGACCTGGAAGCGCTATGCGGTGGCGATGCTGCTCTTCAACATGGCCGGGCTCTTCGCGGTGTATGCCCTGCAGCGCTTGCAGCACGTGCTCCCGCTCAACCCACAGAGGCTCGGACCGGTCTCGCCCGACTCCGCCTTCAACGCCGCTGTGAGCTTCGCCACCAACACCAACTGGCAGGGCTACAGCGGCGAAACGACCATGAGCTACCTCACGCAGATGGCGGGTCTCACGGTGCAGAACTTCGTATCCGCGGCCACCGGGATCGCGACACTTGCCGCGTTCGTGCGCGGATTCTCTCGCCGGTCCTCCGCAACGATCGGAAACTTCTGGGCCGACCTGGTCCGGAGCACGCTCTACATCATGCTGCCGCTTTCGACGGCGCTCGCCCTCGTGCTCGTCTCGCAGGGTGTCGTGCAAACGCTCCGCCCCTACCAGACGGTTCATCTGGTGCAGCCCACCGTGGCCTCGGACGGCAAGCCGGCCGCGCAGCAGACCCTGGCGCTGGGCCCCGCGGCCTCCCAGGTCGCCGTGAAGCAGCTCGGCACGAACGGCGGCGGGTTCTTCAACGTCAACTCGGCGCATCCGTTCGAGAACTCGACGCCGCTCTCCTGCTTTCTCGAGCTGCTCTCGATCCTGATCCTCCCGGGCGCGCTCTGCTACACGTTCGGCCGGATGGCGGGCGACACGCGCCAGGGGTGGGCGGTTCTGGCGGCCATGACCATCGTCCTGGTGGGCTGTCTCGTCTGCGCGCAGTGGGCGGAGCAGGCGGGCAACCCGCGTCTCTCCGCTCTGGGCGTGGACCAGACCGCGTCGGACGCCCAGCCCGGCGGAAACATGGAGGGCAAGGAGGCGCGTTTCGGCATCGGCCTTTCCACCGCGTGGGCGGTCTCCACCACGGCGGCCTCGAACGGATCGGTCAACGCGATGCACGACTCGTTCGCGCCGCTCGGCGGCCTTGTCGCCATGTGGCTGATCCAGCTCGGCGAGGTCATCTTCGGCGGGGTGGGCTCCGGGCTCTACGGGATGCTGGCGTTCGCGATCATCGCCGTCTTCGTGGCCGGTCTCATGGTGGGCCGCACCCCCGAATACCTCGGCAAGAAGATCGATGCCTTCGAGATGAAGATGGCCTCGGTCATGGTGCTCCTGCCGCCGCTCCTCGTGCTGGTGGGAACCGCCGTCTCGATCGTATCGCGGCCGGGGCTCGCCGGGATCTTCAATCCCGGAGTCCACGGCTTCAGCGAGGTCCTCTACGCGTTCTCCTCCGCGTCCAACAACAACGGGAGCGCCTTCGGAGGCCTCGGCGCGAATACCCCCTGGTACAACGGCGCCCTGGGCGTGGCGATGTTCCTGGGACGCTACTGGCTCGCCGTCCCCGCGCTCGCGATCGCGGGCTCGCTCGCGTCGAAGAAGAAGGTGGCGGCCGGCGCCGGAACGCTGCCGACCCATACGCCGCTCTTCGTCGTTCTTCTCGTCTCCACGGTGCTCGTCGTCGGCGCCCTCACGTTCTTCCCGGCGCTGGCGCTGGGGCCGATCGTCGAGCACTTGATGCTGATCGGAGCGCGACCGTGAGCCGTGAGACCCGCAGCCGCCCCATGTTCGATCCGCCGATCGTGCGGCGCGCGGCGGTCGAGGCTCTCCTGAAACTCGACCCTCGCCAGCAGGTACGGAATCCGGTCATGTTCGTGGTGCTGGTCGTGAGCGTGCTCACGACGGCTCTGGGAGTTCAGGCCCTGATGGGGCACGGCGAAGCGCCGACGGGGTTCATTCTCGGGGTCGCGGCGTGGCTCTGGTTCACGCTGATCTTCGCCAACTTCGCCGAGGCGATGGCGGAGGGCCGCGGCAAGGCGCAGGCCGAGAGCATGCGACGCGCGCGCACGGACCTGTTCGCGAGGAAGCTGCGCGACCCGGCGAATCACTTGTCGATCGAGGTGGTGCCGGCCCCCAGCCTGCGCCGGGGGGACGTCTTTCTCGTGGGGGCGGGAGACGTCATCCCCTCCGACGGCGAGGTCATCGAGGGGGTTGCCTCGGTGGACGAGAGCGCCATCACCGGCGAGAGCGCGCCCGTCATCCGCGAGAGCGGCGGGGACCGAAATGCCGTCACGGGGGGCACGCGCGTGCTCTCGGACTGGCTCGTGGTGCGGGTGTCCGCCAACCCGGGCGAGACGTTCCTGGACCGGATGATCGCGATGGTCGAAGGGGCCAAGCGCCAGAAGACGCCCAACGAAATAGCCCTCACAATTCTCCTTGTTGCGCTCACGCTCGTGTTCCTCTTCGCGACCGCGACCCTGCTGCCGTTCTCGATCTACGCGGTGAAGGCGGGCGGCGGCGGCGCGATCGTCTCGGTGACGGTGCTCGTGGCGCTCCTGGTGTGCCTCATTCCCACAACCATCGGCGGCCTTCTCTCCGCCATCGGAATCGCCGGAATGGATCGATTGATGCGCGCCAACGTGATCGCCCTGTCGGGACGCGCGGTGGAAGCGGCCGGGGACGTGGACGTGTTGCTGCTCGACAAGACCGGCACGATCACGCTCGGCAATCGCCAAGCAACCGAGCTCATCCCCGCCGAAGGCGTCGAGCCCGAGCGTCTCGCCGACGCGGCGCAGCTCGCCTCGCTCTCCGACGAAACCCCCGAAGGGCGGAGCATCGTGGTCCTCGCCAAGGAGCGCTACAACCTCCGCGAGCGAAGCCTGCAAGAAACGCACGCCGTTTTCATTCCGTTCAGCGCCCAGACGCGCATGAGCGGGGTCGACATGGACGGACGCGTCATTCGCAAGGGAGCCGCGGACGCGATCGACGACTGGATCCGGGCTAGGGGAGGCGCCCTTCCGGAGGGCGTCAAGGCGGTGGTCGAGAGCATCGCCCGCCAGGGAGCCACGCCGCTCGTCGTCTCCGAAGGCTCCCAGATACTGGGGGTGGTGCGGCTCAAAGATGTGGTCAAGGGCGGCATCAAGGAGCGGTTCGCTCAACTTCGAAGGATGGGCATCTCGACGGTCATGATCACCGGCGACAACCAGCTCACGGCGGCCGCCATCGCGGCCGAGGCGGGCGTCGACGATTTCCTCGCCAAGGCGACACCGGAGGACAAGCTCAAGCTGATCCGCATGCACCAGGAGGGAGGGCGGCTCGTCGCGATGACGGGCGACGGCACCAACGACGCTCCCGCGCTCGCCCAGGCGGACGTCGCTGTGGCGATGAACTCCGGGACGCAGGCAGCGAAGGAGGCGGGCAACATGGTGGATCTCGACTCCAATCCGACGAAGCTGATCGAGGTGGTCGAGACCGGAAAGCAATTACTCATGACGCGCGGCGCGCTCACCACGTTCAGCATCACGAACGACGTCGCGAAGTACTTCGCGATCATCCCCGCCGCCTTCGCGGCCACATACCCGCCGCTTCGGGCTCTGAACGTGATGCGCCTTGCCACGCCCCAGAGCGCGATCCTTTCGGCGGTGATCTTCAACGCGATGATCATCATCGCGCTCATCCCCCTGGCGCTTCGGGGGGTCCGGTACCGGCCCCTCGGCGCTTCGGCCGTGCTGCGGACGAATCTCCTGATTTACGGCGTGGGCGGGCTCATCGCGCCGTTCATCGGAATCAAGCTCATCGACATGCTGCTCGTCGCTCTGCGCCTCACGTGAGGAATCGTGCGAGCTGAGATCCGGCCGGCGCTGGCCCTGCTCCTCGTGTTCACGGTGATCACCGGCCTCGTGTATCCGCTCGCGATCACGGGGGTGGCTCAGCTTGTCTTCCCTCGGCAGGCGAACGGCAGCCTGATCCTCCGCGACGGCGTCGTGGTGGGCTCCTCGTGGATCGGGCAGCCGTTCTCCGAGGCCAAGTACTTCTGGGGAAGGCTCTCGGCGACCTCGCCCCCCTACAACGCGGCTGCTTCGTCAGGGTCCAATCTGGGGCCGCTGAATCCGGCCCTCGTGGATCAGGCGAAGGCCCGCATCGAGGCGCTGCGCGCGGCGGATCCGGAAGCGCGCGGCCCCGTCCCGGTCGACCTGGTCACTGCGTCCGGGAGTGGCCTGGATCCCCACATCAGCCCGGCGGCGGCGGAGTACCAGGCGGCCCGGGTCGCGAGAGCCCGGGGGCTCGGCCTGGAAGAAGTGCGGCGCTTGATCGCGGTCCACACCACCGGCCGGCTGTTCGGTCTGATCGGCGAGCCTGTGGTCAACGTGCTGGAGCTGAACCTGGCGCTCGACGCGGGCTCCACCCGCGGCGCGCGATGAAGGAGGTGACTTCAGACGAGATCCCACCCGGCGATCGTCTGCCCACGATTCCCCCAGAGCGCGTGGGTGACTTCCCGGAAGCAGCGCTGATTCGGTTCCTCCGCCGCGCGATCGAGATCGTGATCGGCCCTGCACGGCGTCTATCCGACCCGGGGCTCTTTCACAAGATCAGCCTGGCCGCGGTGCTGGCATGGGTGGGACTCGGCGCCGACGGACTATCTTCCTCGGCATACGGACCAGAAGCCGGCTTCCTGGCGTTAGGTCGCAATATCTTCCTCGCGATCCCTCTCGCATTGATGACGGCGGGCACCGTGATGATCATCGCCGCGAGCTATTCCCGCATCATCGAGCGCTTCCCAGCCGGCGGCGGGGGATATGTAGTCTCCACCAAACTTCTCGGGCAAGGTGCTGGGCTTGCCTCGGGGTGCGCTCTTCTCGTCGACTACGTGCTGACGGTGGCGATCTCGCTTGCGAGCTGCTCCGAGTCGTTGTTCAGCTTGATCCCTGCGTCA